>NZ_WIVQ01000013.1:0-76143 GCF_009600545.1 Pseudomonas sp. FSL R10-1339
GGCTCCAGAAAGAAATCGGGAGCACAGCATCGGACATCAGGTTTCGGCTTGGAATGTGGGCTTCATGGAGCGCTTACGAATAATTTAGGTCGAATGCTCGGCACGATTTTTTCTCTATAGATATCGTTGGATAGCATTCGGAATTTTCAGGTTTTCTAGCAGGTAGGTCTTTCGGAAGGCGCGCAAAATGCCAACGTAGCGATCTCATATTATTGTAGTATATTTGGCAATGCCATAGGTGATATTTGCAAATGGAAGAAAAATATATTTTTTGCGCTGCGGTTTTGCTTTATATGAATTTTATGGCTCTTCGGAAGAGTTCAAAAGCGCTAAGTGCTCCTTAGGTAACATTCGGGTTTCGTACATTTTCAATAGTGCCAGTATCGAAATTGAATTCGCTTTGAATACCCGAGTTTTCTTACGTTCAATCTGTACCTTGGACGTCCGAAGGTAATAACTGGCCGATTGCAGCCAGTTACGATGAGTTACTATTGGCACATGGCAGGCGTTAACTATAGGCAGTAATCGACAGAAGCAACCGTCCAGAGTGGCTGACTCACAGGCAAGAGCTGCATAGTTCTGATTATCTACAGTTCAGAGAACAGATGAGGATTCGAAAATGCGTTTAGCTTAGGAGTAGTGCAAAGGAGTTTGCCAATTGCTAAGCATGAAACTGAGTACTGGTCATCAGCGCTCAATCCACACCCAGCGCCACGTGTGTTTTGGCGCTGTACCAACACGCACTGCCCTAAGTATATGCTCAAAAAATACCTCGTACTCAGCTTTGCGCGAGCGCTCGTCGAAGATTATCTCGGTTACGCCGTAGTTCTCTTTAAGCAACTTGGCGAAGCCGTGCGCCATGCGCTTGGAAAAGCCCATTCCTGTGTAATCTGAGGCGACGGCGAAGTGTCCCACTGTTGCTGTTTTTTGGTGCATGTCAACGGTGATTTCTTGGATATATCCCAAGATTACGGCACCCGCTCGCCATTCGAGCCTTGGTAGCGTCCAGAAGTCGTCAGTTTCGTGGCAGAGCATTTTCGTAAGCTCTAGCGACGCACCTAGTTCCCCCACAAAATTAGTGCTTGGGGACAGGTAAGATCTGCCCAGGGCCATGAGAAATTCTTCATTTGGAGATACGGAAAATGCTCTCGCCTTGCGTTTAAAGTAACTTTTCATCTTCAAATCGGCCATTTAATTGTCGAGATTATAAGCAAGTAGTGATAGTATATGGTTATCGGATCATTGACTAGACTGATGTGCTTTGTATTGTCCGCATTTGGAGGAAAAAATGTTTGTTAACACTGGTGCATCTATTGATTTAGATGCATGCGCGAAACCTTCATTTATGAACAATATCGTTACCAGGGGCAAGTTTTCACCTAATTAAGGTCGACTACGCGAGGTGTCGTGGCACAGGTAGAGCGCCACCCTTAGGTAGTAGACGCAACTACTGTATGAAAATACAACGCTAAGTTATTGATTTATATAGGCTGATTCAACGATTTCAGGCGATGGATTAAGCCAATAAAACCTATTTAAATCATGCACTTAGTGCCTATATCTGGTCACCTTGACATGGTGGGGGTCGTTGGTTCGAGTCCAATCGCGCCTACCAAACAAAATCCGCTCTGCTGGGCGGTCTAGAAGGGCTCACCGAAAGGTGGGCCCTTTTTTGTTGTTCTCGTTTGGGAAAACTTTGGCCAATCATTGGGCAAACCACCAACGGCAGCAGTTTCAGATCGGCTTTGACCTTGTGATAGATCACTGCCTCCGGCCCATGCCCAGAATGATAATGCGCCGTCATTTTCACATCGGCATGCCCCATCAAGCCCTGAATGTCATCCTGAGCAAATCCCTGTTGCTCATATAGCCAGGCACCCAACGCTCGAATCTCATGAAAGGTTGGCCGCTCATTCGCCGGAATGTGGTCATAGGCCTTTGCTTGCCCAAAGCGAGCGAGTCGCTACTTGATTTGTTATTCAGCAGTTGAATACCGGTGCGTAGCGTTCTTCGCGCTTCTTGAAGTGGACAGGTGCCATCGGGACTTTCTCACCGTTCACGAAAATATCCGGAAAGGTTACGGTGAAGTCATCCATATCCCCTTTGCCCAAGGGTGTTCCCTTGAAGCCCGCGTGGAAGATTTTCCTCGGATCAAAACCGGTTTCCAGCTGTTCAACGCTGACCTGATAAGACTGCCCTGTAGCCAGTTGCACGGTGACCATGGGCGATGCGGCACTCACCCAAAGGTCGGGCGGGGTCTGTTTGAGCGCCGCGCTGCGTTGTTCCGGGGTGTTCAGGTTGAGCAGGTAAGGCGGTTTGTACAGGCGACCGAAGAGGCGCAGTTCCGTGTCAGTTGAGCGCTTGTTGCTTGGCCAGCTGGATGTACCCGGCGGTGCTGCATAAACCAGCACATGAACCCAGTCGAGTTCTTCAGAAAGAGGCGTATAGCTCATCGCCGCCTTTGGCCCGGGGCAGGTACGCTCGAGGAGGGCGTTTTGGCCCACGGCTGATTCTGGATGCAGATAGGGCCCTGTACTGCATCCCGCGAGCAGTACCAACAGCGCATACAAGGTGTGTTTTTTCATAGGGGCAACTCCATTTGCTGCGCGATAAGCCGCTAGTTCGACGTCTGGGCTGCTTGATTCAAGCTAAGAATTTATTTCGAAACTGCAAAATTGAATGCCGGCTCTTGTAGGCTCGCTTTGATCAATGCTGCGAGTTCACGCGTGGCGGGTGTGGGAGCCTCAGTACAGCTATGAATCATGTAACCAAGGTGTGGTACAGGGGGCAAGCCTGAAACGATGTCGAGATGGCCCGGTAGCCCGATGCGGGTTCTTAGCGTCAAGCCTAACCCAGCAGCAACGGCGGCCCATATACCGGCAACGCTGGGGCTGGTCAGGGCGATTCGCCAGGGGATATTCGCGGCATCCAGTGCCTGGGTGGCGGCACTGCGCAACACGCACGGCGCATCAAACAGGATCAATGGCAGCGGTGAGTCATCCATCATGGTTGGCAGTCGTGTGTTACGAGCCCCGATCCAGTGCATCGGCGTTTCACCCAGTCTCGTCGCAAGCGGCGAATTGCGCTCCGTGTCCCATGTTAGGGCCAAGTCCAGGCCGGTGCTTTCTACCATTGAAAGTAATTCAGCGTTTCGCGCAATCCTGACTTCAAGATTCACCATTGGGTAGGCTTGAACGAAGCGTCGCAGGATGTCGCTGAGGAAATGCTCCCCAAAATCTTCTTGAACTCCGAAGCGAACGGTTCCGGTCGTCTGGCTTTCATGCAGGCTCAAGAAGATCCCGTCGTTGAGCTCCAGTAGCCGGCGGGCGTGGCTGAGCAGGATTTCTCCCACAGGTGTCAAGACCAGGCCACGTCCTGATCTGGCCAACACCGGGGTGCCCATCTGCTCTTCAAGTTTCTTCAATTGAGCGCTCACTGCGGACGTAGATCGACCGAGGCAATCCGCAGCCTTGGCAAAGCTGTTGAACTCAACGCCGGTAACGAAGGTGCGCAATACATCGAGATCGAAAGTTGGACGGCGCATCGGATAATCCACAAATTTGGAACAGTTGATCCTATTAAATCTGATATTCGCAATTACCGCGACTTGATAGTTTTGTCCGATTGACAAGGTAATTCGGGGATTAAGGTCGTGAATACATTAAAGGATAGCGGGCGAGAGCACGTGGGCAGATTCCCGCAAAAGTTTGCCGATTTAACTGACCAAACCCTGTTTGGTGATATGTGGAAGCGAACGCAATTGACACCTCGCGAGCGCAGCCTGGTGACGGTGGCTGCCCTAGTGGCGCTGTACCGGCTGGAGCAACTGCCATTCCATTTGAGTCGAGCGCTGGACAACGGTTTGAGTGATGATGAATTGGAGGAAGTCATGACCCATCTGGCGTTCTATTCAGGCTGGCCGACGGCTGCTTCTGGCCTGAAGCAGCTCAGCGATGTGCAAGCCAGTCGTGCTCCCAGCCAAGGGTAACTATTTATGCCATTTGCACGTATTTCACTGCATCGCGGAAAGTCCGCTGCGTATCTGCAGGCGCTATCCCAAGGGGTGCATGACGCTCTGGTCGAGAGTTTTGAGGTGCCTGGCGCAGATCGCTTCCAGGTCATCCATCAGCATGATGTCGGTGAGCTGATTTTCAATCCCGAGTACCTGGGCGGGCCGCGCAGTCATGATTTTGTGTTGATTGCTATCACCGCTGGCCGTTCACGAAGCGTCGAAACGAAACAGCATTTCTACCGCACTCTGGTCGAGAAACTTAACGAGACTACTGGGCTCAGCGAGGAAGATGTCATGGTGGTAATTACCACCACAGACAGTGAGGATTGGTCGTTTGCTGGCGGTCGGGGTAACTAGCTCCCGCGCTCTTGATAAAGAAAACAGGTCGGCCCAAATTATCTACGTGTACCAGAGGCCAGAACTTGCATGATTGAGTGGTAGTAAATACGAGTCTGTACGGCTTTTAACAATGTTCTTTAGCTACCTGCTTCTATCGCTCCGCCACCGAGCGAGCCTGCTCTGTGCAAGAACCCATTGGTTGCTGCGTAATGACTGAAGTGGCCCGGTTTCTGCGTATAACGGGCAGTCACCAGACCCATTCAAGGACATAAAATGCTTATCGTCTTCAGCGGCCTTCCAGGCACCGGAAAAACGACTATCGCAAGCGAGCTTGCCGGCAGAACGGGTGCCGTCTACCTAAGGGTCGATACCATCGAACAGGCGATTCGAAACGCCGGCGTTCTTGCAAAAGAGGTGGGCAAGAGCGGTTACATGGTCGCCAATGAGCTTGCTCTGAGCAATCTTCGTTTTGGCCACACGGTTATAGTCGACTGTGTAAACCCGGTCGATGAAAGCCGACAGGCATGGAGTGATATTGCTCAGCGCGCTGATGTGCCCTTGGTCAACATTCAGGTGATATGTTCTGACAGGCGCGAGCACCAGCGTCGGGTGGAAACCAGGGAGGTCGATATTCCCGGGCTGACGCCCCCAACCTGGCAGTCTGTTCTCGATCATGAATATGAGGCGTGGGGCACTGCTCCATTCAGCATCGACACGGCCTTGACTTCTAAGGCGCAGGCTGTGGCGCTGATCACTGAAACGCTTTTATCCAGGGCGCGTCTGCTCTGAAGGCGTTCAATGCGCCCCCGGTTCTACTGGAGCCGGTTATCTGTCCGCATCGGAGTGCGATCTGCCTGATGCTTGTCAGCTGCGCTTGTGCGCTGGCCGGCAGCCCCGGATCACACTCCGATGCGACCTCCCGTGAGGGATCGGGCAGTTAGCGACAGGCTGTCGTTGGCGCTGGTTGTTCGGTGCGGTTCTATACCTGTAATTGAAGCTTGATCAGGTCAACTTGCACTGCTTTTTGCAGATTTATTCACCGTCGGTTGTCATTCTGCTCCCCAATTAACCAACACCAAGCAGGCGTAAGTGGGTGGGTCAGGTAGGGCGTGTGCCCCAGTACGCAGTCTTTGCGAGGGCGGGAGCAGCCGCGGGTGTCGAGGAATCATTGGTCGTTTTTATTGTCATATTTATGACCTTTTCTTTCAGGACGCTCAAATGAAGCGCACAACCCTATTGATCCTGGCCGTCTCTAGCGCTTTTCTGCTGGGCGGCTGCGCGCCTGTCTGGTACGACGGGGGGCGGCATGGTCACGATCGAGGTTACGACTCGGGCCGTGGATACGATCGCGGGCATGATGATCGGGGTTATGACCGCGGCTACGATCGTCGCGACAATGATTGCCGTTATGACCGCAATCGCGATCGTGATGACAGGGACGACTGATCCTCTGGTGCTTTAACTGCGCAGCGTGTCATCCACGCTGCGCTTCAGGTTATTAACTGCTGGCTCAATCAATTCCCGCCATTTGTTTCACCTCTGCAATATCCCTGCTTCGCGGAAACAAACCGGACATCTGCCAGCAATTGCGTTCAGGCAAGCTGTGCGCAATTAGTCCCGCCGCGCTCGTTCTGGCACCTAGGGCTGATGAGAACCCTCCTGTAAAACATCGTCCCGGGAATTCCTGCTCCATGCGAACCAGTCTTTCGCTGCCGCTGCTGGCTGCCTTGTCCATTTTGCTTGCGGCCTGTGCCAGCAAGACCATCCCGCCCGAAGAGTTTTCGGGCTATCTGTCCGATTACAGCCAGTTGGCGCAAAAGCAGTTGCCTTCCGGGCAGGCCGTACTGTCCTGGGTAAGCCCTGATCTGGATATCAGCCATTACACCGGCATCTATATCGAGCCAAGCCAGTTTTACCCGTGGGTGTTACCGACCGGGCGGGGGCCACAGTCCACGCTGTCGGCCGTAACCGGTTATTACGATGCTGCGCTCAAGCGCGAACTGGGCAAGGTCATGACGGTTGTCGCGGCCCCGGGCCCTGGCACGCTGATTGTCAGGCCGGCCATAGTCTCGCTCTCGGCTAGTACCCAGGGCCTGCGGTTTTATGAGTATTTGCCCGTGACCCTGCTCGCCGCTGGGGTCAGCACGACGGTCGGGATGCGTGATCAGGACAGTGAAATCAGCACCGAGATCGCCGTGATCGATGCTGCTGACCAGCAGGTGGTCGCGCAAGTGGTGCGCAAGGGGACAGGGCTGGCGCTGGAAAATGATTCTCAGGTCATGACGCTGGATGATTTCAAGCTGGTGCTCGATGGCTGGGCGCTTGATATGCGCCGCGAATACTTGTCCAGCCGCCATTGAGAGCCGGTCAAGGGTTGGTCCGGGGCTCGCCGAAAGGCGGGCTTTTTTTTGTCTGCGATTTGTCTGGCTCCTTCACACGACTTCAAGTGCCGCCTGAATCTGATCGGCGTACTTGCTCAGGTTATTCATCTCTGTCTGTAACTGACCGGAGCTGGCTGAGTTCAGCACCTTGGACTGGATCAAGGTCAAAGCAGCCGCGACGGCCAGTTCACGTTTGCCTTCCGGGCTGGCAGCACCAAAGGGGGTATCGCCCCGGAGGTTTTTGAAGTGCTCAGACATGATGCTCTCCTTATCGTTGCGGGTTTGAAACCTGTTACTACCGGTAACCGGTAATAACTAAAGTTTAGGGTAGGATTGATGGCGCGCATCGAAAAGGGCCTGAAAACAGCCCGGTAGACATGGTTGTGCCCGAAAGTACCGGCATGAATCTGAGGAACCATCAGGGTGACCAGCGGTGCACCGTTAGTCGCTGCGTAACGTTCAACTTTGTTCATAATGGCGCGGTAATTGCTGTCTGTCGGTCCGCCAATGGATCACTCGTCTAATTGATGTGCATTTCCTGCGCATTTTCCGGTCTTTCCGGCCTTCGCGTATAAGCCTCGTCATTACAAAGGATTGGGTTGATTGGTTGAGAGCGACGCGAGCAGCGCCAAATAAAAATAGCCGTACTCGTCAATAAAATGGCGAATAGCCTGATTATTTGTGCTTGCAATTACGATATTAATCCAAATTTGTTCAATTTATTGACGATATCATTGTGATGGCTTATTTTGACGCCCTGTTGCTGGCCATGCGTCGTGAATACTCAGTCCGGAAGGAACCTACTTATGAGTCGTACAGACGACATATCGAACTTGTTCAGCAGGTTCGGCGCCACTTCGGACAGTTATCACGAGTTCGACAGTCAGTTCGAATACCCCAATACGCCGCCAGCTCAAGTTAAAGCCTCTGAGCCTGAAGAAGTCACGGCCCCGGTACTTGCTGCTCTGCCACCGGTTGCGCCAGTCTGCGTGGCATTGGCGAAAGCCGAAGATCCGGCACCGCTGATGAGCACTGCCGACGTCGCCATCCCGCTGCGTAATTTGCTCGCTGAAGTAGCGCTTGCTCGTCAGGCCGAAACCGAGGCCCTGCAGGCACAATTGCGCACGCCGCAGTGCAAGGCTCGTGTCGTGGTGCTGGTCTCGGCCAAGGGCGGCGTTGGCAAGACCACGCTGGCCGCCAGCCTGGCAAGCAGCCTGCGTCTGGAGGGTGGCAAGACCCTGGCCATCGACCTTGATCCGCAAAATGCCCTGCACCATCACCTCGGCGTTGAATCCGGCGTGACCGGCATCGGCAGCGCCTGCTGGAGCAGCAATCTGCAGCAGGGATTCAACGATGTACAAGTGCTGCCCTACGGCGTGTTGAGCGATGACCAGCGCTGTGCCCTGGAGCGCGAAGTAAGCCAGGACCGCCACTGGCTGGCACGGCAACTGGAACGCATGGACCTGGGCACACATGACCTGGTGATTGTCGATACGCCCACCGGCCGCTCGGCGTACCTCCAGCAGGCGCTGGATGTGGCCGATCAGGTGCTGGTGGTCACTGCTGCCGACGCGGCCAGCTTTATTGCCCTGGAGCATATGGACCGTCTGCTGGGAGCCAACGTTGCGCGCAGCTATGTGGTCAATCAATTTGAGCCCGGGCGCGAGTTTTCCCGCGACATGCTCGAAGTGCTCAAGCGCCGTCTGGGTGCGCAGTTGACGGGGGTAGTAGAGCAGGATCACGGTTTTGGCGAGGCCTTGGCTTACGGCCGCAACCCGTTGACGGTGCCCGTCCGGTCTGTAGGTGGTGAAGGGGTTTTACTGCTTGGCGAACACCTTAAGGCTGCTTTGCAGAACGTCCGTGTAACCGAGAACTCAGCTTCATGAGTCAGTCAAACAGCCCCCCCCAGGTTGCGCAAAGCCGGTTTCAGCGTTGGGCCCAGTCGCTGTCAGATCATCTTGATCAGTGGCCGGCTGCGGCACGCCGTGCGCTGCTTGCCGGTACCGCAGTGTTTTGCGGGCTTTTGGGCCTGCTGATTATTACCGTACCGTTCGAATTCTATGCGCAGTGCATCTTTGCCATCGGCTGCTTTGTTGCAGCATTGGTGCTGCGCAGGATACCCGGGCGCCTGACCATCCTGATCATGATCGGCCTGTCACTCACGGCCTCGTTGCGCTATATATACTGGCGCTTGACCGAAACCCTGGGGTTCGACGACTGGGTCGACATGGCGTTCGGTTATGGCCTGGTGCTGGCCGAAATCTATGCCCTGGTGGTGCTGGTGTTTGGCTACCTGCAAACGGCCTGGCCGCTGCGGCGCCAGCCGGTATTGCTCAAGGGCCCGCCGAGCGAATGGCCAGTGGTTGACGTGTTTATCCCGTCATACAACGAGACGCTCGATATCGTGAAGCTGACCATCTTTGCCGCTCAGGCAATTGACTGGCCACAGGACAAGCTGCGCGTGCATGTGCTCGATGACGGTCGCCGCGAAGACTTTCGCGAGTTCTGCGAGCAGATCAACGTCAACTACATCACCCGTGACAACAATCGTCATGCCAAGGCCGGTAACCTCAACGAAGCATTGCAGGTCACCAGTGGCGAGTTCGTAGCATTTTTCGATGCCGACCACGTGCCGACCCGCTCTTTCTTGCAAGTGAGCATTGGCTGGTTCCTCAAAGACCCCAAGCTGGCGATGTTGCAAACGCCGCACTTTTTCTTTTCGCCCGACCCGTTCGAAAAAAATCTCGACACCTTCCGTTCGGTGCCCAACGAAGGCGAGTTGTTTTATGGTCTGGTGCAGGACGGCAACGACCTGTGGAACGCCACGTTTTTCTGTGGCTCTTGCGCAGTGATCCGTCGCAAGCCGCTGATGGAAGTCGGCGGGGTGGCGGTCGAAACTGTGACCGAAGATGCCCATACCGCGCTCAAGCTCAACCGCGCCGGCTACAACACTGCTTATCTGGCGATACCGCAGGCAGCGGGTCTGGCCACGGAAAGCCTTTCACGCCACATTAGCCAGCGTATTCGCTGGGCGCGGGGTATGGCGCAGATTTTCCGCACCGACAATCCGCTGTTCGGCAAGGGCCTGAACCTGGGCCAGCGCCTGTGCTACCTCAACGCAATGCTGCATTTCTTCTATGGTTTGCCGCGCTTGGTGTTTTTGACGGCGCCGCTGGCTTTTCTGTTTTTTGATGCGCAAATCTTTCATGCCTCGGGCTTGATGATTGCCGCCTATGCATTGCCGCATATTTTTCATGCCAGCCTCACCAACTCCAGCATTCAGGGGCAATACCGGCATTCGTTCTGGAACGAGGTCTACGAGACAGTACTGGCCTGGTACATCATGGCCCCGGTGCTGGTGGCGCTGGTCAACCCCAAGTTCGGTGGTTTCAACGTGACCGACAAGGGCGGGATCATTGACGAGAAGTACTTCGACTGGAAGCTCGCCCGTCCATATATCGTGCTGCTGACCCTTAACATGGCAGGGATGGCGTACGGGATCGCGCGGCTGGCAATGGGTGAGGAGGGCGCCACGACCACGCTGTTGATCAACCTGTTGTGGACGCTCTACAACGTGATCATCACCAGTGCCGCCGTAGCGGTGGCCAGTGAAACCCGGCAGGTTCGTGCCGAACCGCGGGTTGCGGCCACATTGCCGGTACGCCTGACCCGTGCCGATGGCAGTGTGATAGACGGCGTCACCCAGGATTTTTCGCAAAAAGGCATGGGCTTGCGCCTGCCCCAGGGCGTCAGCGTACCTCAAGGCGAGCAGGTGCAGATTTCGCTATTGCGCAGCCAGCACCTGAGTCTGTTCCCGGCTGTGGTTGTATTCAGTCGCGGTGAATTGCTCGGCGTTCAATTTGATGCCCTGACCCTGCGCCAGCAAAGTGATCTGGTACGTCTCACCTTTTCCCGTGCCGACACCTGGGCATCGACCTGGGGTAGCGGGCAGGTTGATACCCCGCTGGTGGCCCTGCGCGGAGTCAGCCGAATTGGTTTTCGCGGTATCCAAGAACTCTTCAAAGCCTCGCTCATGGAAGTGCGCAGCTTGCTGCGCCGTCGCCGCGTCGCCCCATCAAAGCTAGAAAACATCCAGGATAAGTGATGAATTCAACGTCTTCAGTCTTCGCCAATTTGCGCGATCCGCGTCGTGCCCTGGCACGCATTGCGTGTGCCTTGCTGGCTTTGAACAGCGGCGCTGCCTGCGCCGAGAGCGCTCCAGCCGTTGCTGCAACCGGTAGCAATAATTACACCGTGACCCTCAAACAGTTGGGCCGCAATTATCCGATGAACCTGCGTGGTGTGGAATCGAGCGACAGTGTCAGTTTCGATGTGCGGGCCGACTCGATTGTGACGGGTGCCAAGTTGAACTTGCAGTACACCTACTCGCCGGCATTGCTGGAAGAGCTGTCGCAAATCAACGTCATCATCAACGATGAAGTGGCGGCAAGCCTGCCGTTGCCCAAGGACAAAGCCGGGCAACTGCAACAGCATGTCGTCGACATACCGGCGCACCTGATTACCGAGTTCAACCGTCTGAGTTTGCAGTTTATCGGGCACTACACCATGAGTTGCGAAGATCCGCAGCACACCAGCCTGTGGGCCAAGATCAGCAACGCCACCAGCTTGAGCATTGATGTATCGCCCTTGGGTTTACCCAATGATCTGTCCATCTTGCCGTTGCCATTTTTCGATCGTCGCGATACCCGGGCCCTGGATTTGCCGTTTGTGTTCGTCTCTGCGCCTGACAACGCCACGCTCGAAGCAGCCGGTGCACTGTCGTCGTGGTTTGGCGCCCAAGCCAGTTTTCGGGGTGCACGGTTTTCCTCGAGTTACAACCAGATTCCCGCCAGCGGCAGTGCGGTGGTTTTGATCAGTGGTCCGGATGCGCTGCAGATTGGCAGTATTAGTCTACCGCCAGCGAAGGGCCCGACCCTGACCTTGATGACCAATCCGAATGACGTCAATGCCAAGCTGCTGGTGGTCAGCGGTCGCGACGGTGCCGAACTCAAGAGTGCCGCAACTGCTTTGGTACTGGGCAGCCAGGCCTTGTCGGGCAGCAGCGTGGTGATCGATCGATTGCAGGTGGTGCAGCCCCGCAAGCCCTATGACGCGCCGAACTGGTTGCCCAGTGATCGCCCGGTAAAGATTGGTGAGTTGATGCAGGCCAAGCAACTGGCGGTGTCCGGCTACAACCCGGGTGACATCACCGTGCCGTTGAATTTTCCGCCGGATTTGTTTACCTGGCGTAACGAAGGCGCGCCGCTGAATCTTAAATACCGCTATACGCCGCAAGAGAAGTCCTACAATTCGTCGTTCATTATCAGTTTTAATGACGCGCTGATTCAGTCGCAGAACCTGCTGTCCCGGGACAGGCTCGACAGCAGTGTGCTCAGAACACTGAAGTCAGACGACAGCCTTGACCGCGAAACCAATGTGTTGCTGCCCCTGAACTCGGTGGCCCTGCAGTCCCGCCTGCAGTTGCGCTATATGTTCGATTACATCAAGCAGGGCCAATGTAACGACATCATCATTGACAATATGCGCGGTGCGATTGATCCCGAGTCGACCCTTGATTTGAGCGGCTACGACCACTTTATCGCCATGCCCAACCTGGGCGTGTTCAAGGATTCCGGCTTTCCGTTTACCCGTCTGGCTGACCTGTCGCAAACCGCCGTGGTGTTGCCGGATGATGCCGGGGTTGCTGATTTGAATGCCTACCTCACACTGCTCGGCCGATTTGGCCAGTCCACCGGCTACCCGGCTACTGGCGTACAGGTGATTCAGGCGGATCAGGTGGCGGGCGCTGCGGACAAGGACTTGCTGGTGCTGGCGTCCGGTGCCAATCAGCCCTTGCTGGCACATTGGGCCGATCGCCTGCCCGCTAACGATGGCGAAGGCCAGCAGAGCTTCCATTTATCTGACTTGCCGATGCGGCTACGTGACTGGTTTAGCCCCGATCCTGAAGCCAATATTCGCAAGACGCGGTTGGCGATGGCGTTTTCCGGTGGCGCGCGTAGCACTTACCTGACCGGTTTCGAATCGCCGCTTAAAAAAGGGCGCAGTGTTGTGGTTATTGCCAGTGGTCAACCGCAAGGTCTGGCCGATGCCACAAATGCACTGATCGGAGGTGAGGATTACACCCATTCGATCCAGGGCAGTCTGGTGGTGGTACGCGGTAAAAACATCGAGCCTCTGGTGGCGGACGAGCAGTACTACGTTGGCAGCCTGGGGCCTATCAAGTACCTGCAATGGTTGATGTCGCGCCATGTGGTCTTGTCCCTGCTGCTGACCGGTCTGGGGGTGATTTTGCTCAGTGGTCTGGCTTATCTGGCACTGCGCGCACGCGCCAACAAACGACTAGGTAACTGACGGCTCATGGGGTTCTTCGCGATCAAACGTTTTAATTCCTCACCGCGGCGCCTGCATCGTGCGCTGCTGTGGTTGGCAGGCGCTCTGGCAGGTATCGCCCTGACCCCCGCGATGGCCAAGGACACCAGGTGCCAAAAAGCCGACTGGCCGCTGTGGCAAGCCTACGCTTCGCGCTTTGTACAGGCTGACGGCCGTATGCTGGAGTCCAGCCCACAGCTCAACCAAAGCTCTTCCGAAGGTCAGTCCTACGGGATGTTATTTGCATTGATCGGCAATGATCAGGCGCGCTTTGACAGGTTATGGCAATGGACCTTGGCCAATATGGCTGGCGCCGACGTGAGCACGCGTTTGCCAGGCTGGTTGTGGGGGCAGGGCAAGGACGGGACGTGGCAATTGCAGGACGCCAATTCAGCGTCCGACTCGGACTTGTGGATTGCCTATTCGTTGCTCGAAGCGGCACGTCTGTGGCAGCGCCCGGACTACCGCGAGGCAGCCTTGCATCTGCTTGAAAACATCCAGAGCCAACTGGTCGTGAGCTTGCCCGGTCTGGGCAAAATGGTGTTGCCCGGGCCTCAAGGCTTTGTGCAGCCAGATCATCTGTGGCGCTTGAATCCCAGCTATCTGCCGCTGCCGTTGCTGCGGCGGCTGGCCATGCAGGCACCGGCCGGGCCGTGGAAAGAAATTGCCGAAAACACCGTGAAAATGGTCAAGGCTTCCAGCCCCAAGGGCTATGTTGCCGACTGGATCGGCTATCGTGCCACCGGGCCGAACAGCGGTCTGTTCGTGGTCGATCCGGTTAATGGCGAACTGGGCAGTTACGACGCGATTCGCGTTTACCTGTGGGCAGGCATGACGCCCAAATCCGATGTGTTGGCAGCACCGTTGCTGGCGCGACTGGAGGGTATGGCGAACAGCACGGCTTCCACCGGCATTCCACCGGAAAAGGTCCAGGTCAGGAGCGGTACGCTAGAGGGGCAGGGGCCGTTCGGCTTCTCCGCCGCGCTGATTCCTTACTTCCAGGCCAAAGGCCAGCCCTGGCTTGCCCAAGCTCAGCAGCGTCGAACCGAGCTAGCCCTCACGAAGGCGCTGGGGCAGGCCGATGGCGAACGTACCGAGCCTTTGTATTACAACGTCATGCTTAGCCTGTTCGCACTCGGCTGGGCAGAAAACCGCTTTCAGTTTCGTGATGACGGAACACTCAAACTGTCTTGGGAGACGTCATGCGTCCGCACCGCCACGCACTAGCTATCGGGATTCTAACCGCAGTCATCGGCACAGCCGTCCACGCCGATACCAGCGACGTGCAAGCGCGGCTGGTCGCACAGGGTCAGTACTGGCAAGGCCGCGCCAATGCACAACGGGCGGCCGAGGCCTGGGAAAAAGTCTTGCGTCTGGACCCCAATCAAGTGGATGCCCTTTATGGTATGGGCTTTGCCAGCCTCAAACAGAACAAGCCCGAGCAAGCAAGGCAATACCTGGCGCGTTTGCAGGCCCTGTCGCCCCGACCGTGGCTGGCGGCGCAGCTGGAACAGGATATTGCCCTGACTGAGACGCAGAACAAAGCACTGCTGGATGAGGCCCGACGTCTGGTCGATAGCGATCAGCGAGATGAGGCGACTCAGGTGTTTGCCAAACTGTTTGCCGGTCGCACACCGTCAGGTACGGTGGGACGTGAGTATTACAACAACCTGGCGTTCAATCCTGCAGGTTGGCCAGAAGCGCGAAAAGGCATGGAGCGCTTGCTGCGCGAGACGCCCAACGACTCGACTCTGGCGCTGTTTCTGGCCAAGCAACTGATTCGTTACGAAGACAGTCGCCCTGAAGGTATCCGTAATCTGGCCAAGCTATCGACCCGGCCCGACATCGGCGGTGACGCTGATGAAAGCTGGCGTCTGGCGCTGGTCTGGTCCGGTCCGCCGAGTGCTGCCCAGGTGCCGTTGTTCGAAGCCTTTTTAAAGGCTCATCCAGATGATCAGGAAATTCGTGACCTGCTGAACAAAGGTAAATTGAAAGCCAGCACTGCAGACCGTGTACCGGCCTGGCAACCTGATCCGCTGGTCGAGCGTGGGCTCAAGGCGTTGGATAAAGGTGATCAGGCGGGTGCCGAGCAAGCCTTTGCCGCACGCTTGAAAAACAAGCCGAATGATCCTGATGCTTTGGGTGGGCTCGGTGTGGTGCGTCAGCAACAGGACCGTCTGAGCGAAGCTGAGCAACTTTTGAACCGCGCTATCGGCAACGGCGGCTCGCGCTGGAAGCCGGCGCTGGATAACGTGCGCTACTGGGCTTTGCTGCAACAGGCGCGCAACCAGGCCAAGAGCCAGCCCGCCAAGGCCCGGGAAAGCATTGCCCAGGCAATGCGAGTGAACCCCAGGGGCATCGAGGCACGTTTGGCCCTCGCGGATATTCAGGCTCAGAACGGTCAGCTCGATGAGGCTCAAGCCAGTTACCGTCAGGTGCTGAGTGTGCAGAAGGACAATGCTCAGGCCGTACAAGGGCTGGTCAATGTTCTGTCGCAAGCGGGGCAGGCCGATGAGGCCTTGCGCCTGCTAGATACCCTGACCCCGGCCCAGCAGGCCGAAATGGGCGGTGGCGGTCGACTGCGTGCGCTGCGCTCCACGCAGGCTGCGGCATTGGCCGAGCAGCGTGGCGATACCCGGGGCGCACAACAAGCTTTGGTGCAAGCGGTCAAAGATGACCCGGACAACGTCTGGACCCGTTTTGATCTCGCCCGCCTTTACCTAAAAACCGGTGAGCCGCAAAAAGCCCGCGTTCTGATCGACAGCTACCTCAAAGCCCATCCGACAGATGTTGACGCCCTCTATACCAGTGCTCTGCTCTCAGTGGAAATGGAGCAGTGGGACGCTGCTCAGGCTGCCATAAGCCGGATTCCAGTGGGTCGTCGCACCGCAGATATGAACGATTTGGCGGATCAGATCACGCTGACGGTGCAGGTCAAGCTCGCTGCCACCATGGCCAAGCGTGGCCAGCGTCAGGAAGCCCTGGCACTGCTCGACCGGTTGCAACCGATGGCGAGCCGCAGTCCGGATCGTATGGCAACGCTGGCCTCGGCTTATGTGGACACAGGAGATTCCACGCGAGCGTTGACCATGATGCGCGATGTGATCAACCAGACACCTACACCTTCCGCCGACTTGATGTTGCAGTACGCCAATCTGCTGCTCAAGACGGGTAATGATGCCCAGGTCAACTCGATCCTGCGCGGCCTGCAAAACCAGCGAATGAGCGTTGCCACACGCAAACGTTTCGACGACCTGCTGTATCAGTACCGCATTCGTCAGGCCGATCTGCTGCGTGAAGGCGGTGACCTGGCGGGCGCTTATGACACTCTGGCACCGGCGCTGGCATCGCGGCCTGGGGACGCCGGTGCGACTTCGGCGCTGGCGCGGATGTACGTCAGCAGCGGCAATAACGCCAAGGCGTTTGAGCTGTACAAGCCTTTGCTGCAACGTCAGCCCAACGATCCGCAAATCCTCCTCAATGCCGCGGACGCTGCGGTTCTGGCCCGAGATAACGGCTACGCCGAGCGTGCGCTGGAGCAGTTTGTGAAACTGCAAAACTACGACCCGCAGTCTTTGACCGAAGCGGCACGAATCTACCGCAGCATGGGCAAGAGCGCTCAGGCTGCGCACCTGTTGCGCAAGGCCGTGGACATCGAGCAAACCGAGAAAAAACGCAACCTTACGGCTCAGGCCGGCGTATCTGGCGTTGCGCCGAACCCGTTCGCCGGCTTGTCGGGCCCAGCCAATCAGATGGGGCGTGGGGCCATCGATGCGATTCCCGCGCCCGCCCAAACCACGCTCGATTCGAGCGCTTATATGGCAGACGACAATGCGCTGTTGGCCAGCGATGTCTATCCGGGGCAACCCCTGCCTTCCAGGACAGGCAATGGCACCTTGCCGGTGGGACGTAATGCTGGTGCCGGGGCTAATCCATTTTTACCCCAAGGCACGGTCAATGTGGCGGTGGACCAAGCCAGTTCGGCCCAGCGTGCGCTGGACAGTATCCTCCAGGAGCGCAGTGCCTACGTGACCCAGGGCGTCACTATTCGCAACAACGACAGTGAGCCTGGCCTTGGCAAAATGACCGATATCGAAACACCGCTGGAAATTAACTTTCCGGCGGGTGACAACCGTATCGCCGTACGTGTGACACCGGTGTCCCTGAATGCGGGTAGGGTGGGTGTTTATGCCGCCGAACGCTTTGGTAGTGGCAAAGAGTCAACCGAGGGGATTGGCGCCCAGCGTGAGAGTGGTGTGGGTGTGAGCGTTGGCTACGCTCGCCCGGATGAAGGCATCAAGGCCGACCTCGGTACCACGCCGATCGGCTTTCAATACAGCACCGTGGCCGGTGGCGTGAGTGTCGATCGCCCGCTCGCCAGCAATTCCAATGTGCGTTATGGCGTCAATGTTTCACGCCGCCCGGTGATCGACAGCGTAACGTCATTCGCCGGTACCACTGATGAGCGCACCGGGCAGACGTGGGGTGGCGTAACGGCTAACGGCGGCCGTGGTCAACTGAGCTATGACAATCAGGCTGTCGGCGCCTATGGCTACGGCGCCTGGCACAAGCTGCTGGGTCATAACGTCGAATCCAACAGCCGTGCCGAACTGGGCGGTGGAGTGTATTGGTATTTGCAAAACACCGAGGACAGCAAGCTGACCCTGGGTCTGAGCGCTACCGGCATGAGTTTTGAGAACAACCAGAACTTCTTTACTTATGGCCACGGCGGCTACTTCAGCCCGCAAAGCTACTTTGCCCTGGGCGTGCCGGTGGCCTGGTCGCAGCGCACCGATCGCTTCAGCTACCAGGTCAAGGGCTCGGTGGGCGTTCAGTACACCCATCAGGCCGGTGCCGACTACTTCCCCGGTGACAAGGACATGCAGGCCACCAACGACCAGCGCTACTCCGGCGAGAGCAAGACTGGCGTCGGTTACAGCCTGGCCGCTGCCGGTGAGTACAAGTTCGGGTCGAGCGTTTTCCTGGGGGCCAATTTGGGTCTGGATAATGCTCAGGACTACCAGCAAATCACCGGGGCGATGTACCTGCGCTATATGTTTGAAAATATGAATGGCCCTATGGAGCTGCCGGTCAGCCCATACAGTTCGCCTTATTCCAATTGATGTCCTGGAGACTTTAAATGCCTTCTTCCGTTCTTGCCGGTATGACCCTTCTTGTTCTAGGGGAAAGCCACATGAGCCTGCCTAACTGTTTGATGGAGCCGCTGCACGCCAACCTGACCCAGCAGGGCGCAAATGTGCACTCGATTGGCGCGTGCGGTGCCGGTGCCGGCGATTGGTTGATTACCAAAAAAGTCGATTGTGGAGCCGAAGAAAAGGGTAACGGTAAAATTGTGATCAGGGGGCGTGACGCGACCACTACGCCGATCAAGGAGTTGCTTGCAGCGGATAAACCGGATCTGGTGGTGCTGGTGATTGCAGACACTATGGCCTCTTACGACAAGCCGGTGTTTCCCAAGGCGTGGGCGTGGCAAAACGTGTCTGCCCTGGCCAAGGAAATTACCGCCAATGGCGCCAAGTGCGCCTGGGTAGGCCCGGCGTGGGGCAAGGAAGGTGGCATGTACAAGAAGAACGATGCCCGCACCAAGCTGATATCTGCGTTCCTGGCGACCAATGTTGCACCTTGTACTTACATCGATTCGCTGGAGTTTTCCAAGCCGGGGCAGTGGGTGACCACTGACGGCCAGCATTTTACTGTAGCGGGTTACAAATCCTGGGCCAACGCCATCGGTGATGCATTGGGCAAGCTGCCCCCTGAAGCGGTCAGTGCCAAGGGTGCAAACAAGTGATCCGAGCTGTATTGAGCGCGGCAGTGTTGTTTTGCAGCGCGCATGCGCTGGCTGCCGACGTTGCGCTGTACCCCACTGGCCCCGATCAGGACGCTGCCTTTATCCGCTTCGTCAACGCCACCGCTGCCCCTCTGGACGTAATGGGCCAGCCCGGGCAACCACCGTTGCGCCTTGAAACGGCAGCGCCTGCTTCATTGTTGTTCCCGGTGGATTCGGGCAAGGCCGTCAGGGGCTCGCTGGCCAGTGGTGCGCACCAGTTGGCCCTGGACCTCAAGGTCGAGCCCGGTGAGTTCGCGACCATTGTGGTGGTGCCGCAAGGCGACGGGATCGAACAAGTCGCCGTGCGCGATACACCGGATGACTTCAACGGCCTCAAGGCTTCGCTGGCGTTTGTCAATGTCGACAAGTCCTGCAGCGATGCCAGTCTGCGTCCTGCCGGGCGCACGGGCGATCTGTTCAAGGCGGTACCGTTCGCCAGTCTGCAGCGACGTTCAATCAACCCGGTAAACCTGTCAGTGCAACTGGTATGTGCCAACGCCAACACCGGTGCGCCGTTGGACCTGGGCGCACTCAAGGCTGGCGAACGCTACAGCGTGCTGCTGCTGCCATCTGCCAGCGGGCCGCGTTTGTTGAGTACCACGGACACGCTGTCCCACTGATCGGATTCTGCTGCCACCATGGTCTTCGCCTCACTCGAGTTCCTGACGCTGTTTTTACCGGCCTTTATGCTGGTCTACGCCCTGGGCAAGCCGCAGTGGCGCAACGTGATTCTGTTGATCGGCAGCTGGCTGTTTTATGGCTGGTTGAACCCGATGTTCCTCGCGTTGCATGTGGCATTGACGGTCGTGGCATGGCTTGGCGGGTTGCTCATCGATCGCAGCCGAGAGGACTCCCGGGGCAGGGTGCGGCTGTTGATCGCGCTGATCGTGTTCAACACGGCGGTGCTGTGCTGGTACAAGTACGCCAATATCCTGGCCGCGACCTGGATTGACTGGATCACGTATCCGGGGGCGATGCCGCTGGAATGGCAGCGGGTGGCGCTGCCCGCCGGGCTGTCGTTTATCGTGCTGCAGGCGATTTCCTATCTGGTGGATGTACATCGCCACACCGTGCCGGTGGAGCGCAGCTTTATCAATTACGCCACCTATATCTCGATGTTCGGCCACTCGATTGCGGGGCCGATCATTCGTTATGACTGGGTGCGTCGCGAACTTACCCAACGTTATTTCGACTGGCAGAATTTCTCCCTGGGTGCGCGCCGTTTCATGATCGGCATGTGCATGAAAGTGCTGGTTGCCGACACCCTGTCGCCGCTGGTGGATGTTGCGTTTCACCTCGACAACCCTTCTTTTGTCGACGCCTGGATCGGCTGCCTGGCCTACTCGCTGCAACTGTTTTTCGACTTTGCAGGCTATAGCGCCATGGCCATTGGCCTGGGCCTGATGCTGGGTTTTCATTTCCCGGAAAACTTCTACCAGCCGTATCTGGCCAGCAGCATTCAGGACTTCTGGCGGCGCTGGCACATGTCGTTGTCCAGCTGGCTGCGGGACTATCTTTATATCGCCCTGGGCGGCAACCGCAACGGTGCCTGGAAAACCTATCGCAACCTGTTCCTGACCATGGCCATTGCGGGGCTGTGGCATGGCGGTGACAGCTGGAACTACCTGCTATGGGGCGCGGCCCACGGTATTGCGCTGTGTGTGGACCGGTTGTGGTCGCGTTCCAGCCTGCCGCGCATTCCGTCATGGTTGTCACATACATTGACGCTGCTGTTTGTGTTTATGGCCTGGACCTTGTTCCGCGCTCAGGATTTTGCTTCGGCCCTGAATATGTACGCCGGTCAGTTGGGTTTGCACGAGTTTGCCCTGGGCGACGCGCTGGCCGTGACCCTGCGCTCGGCTCACGGCCTGGCGGCATTGCTGGGGGTGGCGTGCATCATCGCGCCGTTGTTCAAGCGCCGGTATGAAGAGCGTTTTGGTGCGCAATTCTGGTTTGCGCCGATGGCGGCGCTGTGGCCAGTCGCGGGTTTTCTGCTGTCGTTCGCCTTGATAGCGAGCCGTGAAGCGGTGCCCTTTCTGTACTTCCAGTTCTGATGGTCGCGCCCATGTCCTCGTCATCGCCCAAACCGGCTGTAGCCACTGAATTCACTGCCCGTGTGAGCAGATTTGGCGGTGCGGTGTTTGTGCTGTTTCTGGCGGCGAGCTTTGCCTCGTCCCTGTGGTTGTTTGCCAGCGGCAAAATACAGATGCTTGCCCCCGACCTGAGCCGTGATGCGGTGCTGCATGGCGAGGTGACCCACAGAATTGCCAAGCAGTTGTCCGAGTCCGGCGTTGCACAAAAGGCGGCCGATCTGGAGCGTGGCGCCAGCTGGTTGCTGTTCCACGACACCGGCGCGCGGGTGCGTCCGGGCTGTACGGGCTGGCTGTTCTTGACCGATGAAATGCGCATCAATCGTCATGCTCAGGTTAATGCTCAAACCAAGGCAGCAGCGGTGCGTCAAATCCAGCAGCAGTTAGCCGGGCGTGGTATCCGCTTGCTGGTGGCCGTGGTGCCGGACAAGAGCCGGATTGCCAGTGCGCAACTCTGTGATTTACGCCGCCCGGTGCAGTTGCAACATCGCGCCGAAGCCTGGGTTGAGGGATTGAACAAGGCAGGGGTGAGCGCTGTTGATCTCGCGCCAGTTCTTCAGTCTGTGGGCAGCGATGCCTATCTGCGCACTGATACCCACTGGAGTGAAGCCGGGGCCTCGGCGGCAGCCAGGGCCATTGCCGTGCAGGTACAGGCAATGGGGATCAGCGCCACGCCGCACAAGCTTTATGAAATTGCCAGGCAAGACCCGGCGCGTCGCCCGGGAGATCTGGTGCGGCTGGCCGGTCTTGAATGGTTGCCAGTGGGGTTGCAACCCGCAGTAGAATCGGTGGCGGCCAGCCGGTTCAGTGAGAAAGCCGATTTATCCCAAAGCGATGCTGACAACCTGGATGATCTGTTTGGCGATGACAACCTGCCCAACGTTGCCTTGATCGGCACATCGTTCTCGCGCAACTCCAACTTTGCCGGTTTTTTGCAGCAGGCCCTGGGTGCGCCGATTGGCGATTTTGCCAAGGACGGTGGCGAGTTCTCCGGTGGTGCCAATGGCTACTTCAGCAATCCTGCCTTCAAACAGACACCGCCAAAACTGGTGATCTGGGAAATCCCCGAGCGTGATTTGCAGACGCCTTACAGCGAGCCAATAAAACTGTAACCCGTAGCAGCTGCCGCAGGAACGAGGCTGCGTCCGGCGACGCAGTCGCCGCAAAATCAGGCACTGCGGTGTGCCAGGTAAACCCGACTCGCAGGGTTAACGGTCGCTTCGCAACCGAACGCAGCCTCGTTCCTGCGGCAGTTGCTACGGACGGTCAGCCAAGGTGCTAGTCTGGTGATCAGACACCTGCCCATCACGGTCACGCTACCATGCCCGCAAGCCCGTCAACACACTGCGCTACACCCCGGTTCTGGCGGGACGCGCAGTTGCCCATTATCGAAGCGCGCTCCATCGACGATGGCCGTAAGGTCTGCTATGCCCGACACTCCCACGAGATTTTCTCCATCGGCGCCATCACCTCCGGCTGCTGCACTTACCTGCATGAGAAAACCAGTCACGGTATCAGCGCCGGCACGGTGGTGTTGATGAACCCGGGAGATGTCCACGCCTGTAATCCGCTGGACGACCAGCCATGGTCCTATGTGATGCTGTATGTCGATGCGCAGTGGCTGGCAGGCATTCAACAGGCCTTTGACGATCAGGCCAGCGGGGTGTACCAGCCCCTGGCGGCCACCCACACCCGCTCGCCGGGGTTGTTCAATGGCCTGACCGCCCTGTATGCGCAGCTGGTCGACCCGCACCTCGAGGGGCTGGCCAAGCACGAGTCGGCGGTCAAGTTCTTTTCAGCGATGCAACAGGAACTGGGCGGCCCGCTGGTGCTTCGCAAGAGCGCCAATGCACGGGTGGAGCGCGCCGCCAAATTTATCGACGAGCGTTTCCTGCACACCATTCGCCTGCAGGATATCTGTGCCGCCGCCAGCCTGTCGGAGGCTTACCTGATCCGTGCCTTCGAGCAGCGTTACCATATGACGCCCCACGCCTATCTGATCAATCGGCGCATTCAACATGCCCAGGCGCAACTGCGCGAAGGGGCGTTGATCGCCGATATCGCCCAGCAAACCGGTTTTGCCGATCAGGCGCATTTCCAGCGGGTGTTCAAAAAACACCTCGCGGCCACGCCCGGACAGTACAAGGGCTAAAACCACAGCAAGGACACCGCGCAGCCCACCAGCATGGCCGCCATGCCGCGATTGAACAGGCGGATGCGCCGGGTGCTGTGCAGGTAACGGCTCAGAAAGGCGCCGGTGTAGGCCCAGCAAGCCACTGACAGGTAGCAGACTACAAAGTAGATCAGTGCAAATGCCCAGATCAGCGTGGCTTCGCCCCCCGAAACAAACGCGCCCATACCTGCAACCGCCGCCAGCCAGGCTTTGGGGTTGAGCCATTGCATGGCGGCGCCGGTAAAAAACGATGGCTGCCGGGCGTCCCCGCCAAACTCGATGCGGCCGTTATCCATCGCCAGTTTCCAGGCCAGGTACAACAAAAATGCCATGCCGGCCCAGCGGATCAGGTCGGTGAGGATCGGCCACTGCTTGAGCACTTCATGCAGGCCAAAACCGGTAAACAGCAGCAACACCACAAAACCGACGGTGGCCCCCAGCACATGGCGCAGACTGGGCCCCAGGCCGAACTGCATACCCGAACTCAGGGCCACCACATTCACCGGCCCCGGTGAGATGGAGGCTGCCAGGGCGAACGCCGCCATTGAAATCAGCACGCTCATCGTTATTGTTCTCCGCTCCAAGGTTGAGCCCTGAGGTTATGGGGCGCGGACCCAAGCGTATTGAACAAAACTCCCCTGTACGGAGGCACCTTGCGTTTATGAAATTTAATCTGTATTTTTTCATGAAAATAAATGATTTAAATTTCATGGCGGCCCGGGATGAACAAGCAAGAAGAGATGGCCGCCCTGGCCATCCTTATCCACGACCTGCGCAAGCACAAGAAGTACACGCTCAAGGAACTGGCCGATAAAATTGGCCGCTCCGTGGGTTTTTTGTCCCAGGTCGAGCGCGGCCTGTCCCAGCCCACGGTGGCCGACCTGACGGCCATCAGTGAAACCCTGGGTGTGCCCACCACCTATTTCTACAGTTTGCCCAAGCCCAAGCAGTTGCCCTGGGTGACCCGCCCGGACGAGCGACGCACGCTGTACCTGGGCAACGGCATCACCGATATCCTGGTCTCGCCACAAATCCGTGCGTCGTTCTCCATGCTCGAAAGCCTGCTGGAAGCGGGCGCCAGCAGCGGCGAACGGCTTATGACCGACAGCTCGGAGCAGGGCGGCTATGTCATTGAAGGGCAATTGACCCTGTGGCTGGGCGACGACGCTGAGCCTGCCACCCTCAATGCCGGTGACAGTTTCCAGTTCGACAGCCATACGCGCTGTCGCTACGCCAACCTGACACAGCAGCTTGCCCGCGTGCTGTGGGTTTACACCTGATAACAACAAAGGAACCTTGAAGATGGATGCTGCCTGCTCTGATCTGCTGGCCGAAGTGCGTGCGTTTCGTCAGCGCAACCCCGAGGTGCGTTATGTCGACCTGATCTCCCTGGATATCCCCGGGCATTTCTACGGCAAGCGTTACCCCATCGACATGCTGGAAAAAGTCGCGGCCGGCAGCGTCCTGAAACTGCCGCAGAACTGTGTGTTGCTAGGGGTGCAGGGCGGATTGTTCAAGATAGGCGACTATTGTTTCAACGACGGCGACCCGGATGCCGTGCGGCGTCTGGTACCGGGCACGCTCAAGCCGGTGACCTGGGAAGACAAGCCCCTGGGCCAGATGCTGATCACTTCTGACGGCACTGAACAGCCGATCGTCTTCGAGCCCCGCGAAGTCCTGGCCCGGGTGCTGGCCCGGCTGGCGCGCAAAGGCATTCGCCCGGTGGTGGCGTTCGAGCTGGAGTTCTACCTGTTCGACAAGAAGCTGCGCGATGGCTTGCCGCAGTTCCCCCGTGATCACTTGAGCGATGATGCCGACGATCAGCCCACTATGCATATCGAGCGGTTGTCGCGCTTTGCCCCGGTGCTGGATGACATGGTCGATGCGGCCCAGGCCCAAGGGATTGATGCCACCGTGATTACGGCCGAGCTGGGTCCGGGGCAGTTCGAAATCAATTTCGCTCACCTCGATGACGGTTTGCGTGCCGCGGACTGGGCGGCGCTGTTCTGTCGCAGCACCCGCGGGGTGGCGCTCAAGCATGGCTATCGCGCCAGCTTTATGGCCAAACCCTACCTGGAGCACCCGGGCAGCGGCATGCATGTGCATGTCAGTCTGTACGACGCGGGCGGCAACAACTTGCTGGCGGCCAACCAGCAGCAGCCCTTGCGCCACGCTATCGGCGGTTGCCTGGAATTACTGCCGGCGTGCATGCCGATATTTGCACCTAACCACAATGCTTTTCGCCGCCTGGGCGGTACGACCAATATCGCCACCCAGGCCAGTTGGGGGTATGAGGATCGCGATGCGTGCTTGCGTATCCCGGAATCGGACAGTAAAAACCTGCGGGTCGAGTATCGCCTTGCGGGCGCTGATGCCAATCCGTATCTGGTATTGGCGGCGATTCTGGTGGGGCTCGAACACGGGCTGGAAGCGGGCAAGGAGCCGATCCTGCCCCTGAACGAAGACCGCAGCAGCGGCATCGCCTTCCCGCTGGACATGCTTGAGGCCGTGCGCGCCATGCAGCACCAGCCGCAGCTGCGTGAAGGGCTGGGCGGCGAATTTGTCGATGTGTACTGCGAGAACAAGCGCCAGGATCATCTGGCCTTTATGCAGGAAATCAGTGCCCGGGAATATCGCTGGTTTATGTAAAAACCCATACAAGAGTTTTTGATCGCAACAATGCCTACTCCTGACAGCAGGTTTTCAGGTGAGAGCTGCTATACCTAATGATCAAATCAGATGCTGGTCAGTCAGGGCGATGAAAAATACAAGGTTCAATAGAGCTGCAACGGCTTTGCCGCTGTTGCTGTTCGTGCAGGTGGCACATGCTGATCAGCCTGCGGACTCACAATGGTTATTGCTGGCCAGCCCCTTTGTCTGGGCGCCCTCCATGAGCGGGCAGGCGGCGCTTGGCGGGGTCAATACCAAGGTTGATGTTCCGTTTGCGGATGTCTGGGAAAACCTGAGCACGGTATTTATGGGCAATCTGGAATTGACCAATCGCACACTGGGTTTTTATATCGACGGCGTCCACGCTAAAACCGATCAGTCCGAACGGGTGTACGGGCGCAAGGTGGGCCTGGCGATCACCCAGAGCACCCTGGCTGTCGGCACCTATTACCGGGCCTATGAGTATGAGTTGGGTGGTCAAACGATTTTTGGCGAGCCGCGCACCTGGCGTGTCGAACCTACGATCGGTGTGCGCTGGACCAAGCTGTCAACCAAGCTGGACATTGACTCGCTGGGGTTCAGCACCAAGAAAAAAACCGAGTGGACCGACCCGTTCGTAGGGCTGCGCATGCAGGCTGACCTGACCGACCGCTGGACCCTGTCCGGTGAAACCGACACCGGCGGGCTGGATACCTCCTCAAAGAAAACCTGGAACGCCCAGGGCTACCTGGGTTATCGCATGTACCTGGCCGATCACCCCACGATCATCCGCGTCGGCTATCGGGTTCTGGCGCAAAATTACCGCACCACCGACTTTACCGGCAACAAGTTCAAGTACGACGTGACCCAGCGCGGCCCGGTACTGGGCCTGTCCATGCGCTTCTGACAAGTACCGAGGAGACAAGGGAATGCAACTGCTCAAACACACCCGCAACCTGACGCTGGCCATGGCGGGCTTTATGCTGGCGCTGCCGGTGGCTACTGCCTGTACCCGCCTGGTGTATCTGGGGGACAACGACAGGGTGATTACGGCGCGTTCGATGGACTGGAAAACCGACGTGGCCACCAACCTGTGGATCTTCCCCCAGGGCATGCAGCGCACAGGTGAAGTAGGGCCGGGGTCGCTGAAGTGGACATCAAAGTACGGCAGCGTGATTGCCAGCGGCTATGACATTTCCACCACCGACGGCGTCAACGAAGCGGGGCTGTCGGCTAACCTGCTGTGGCTGGTCGAGTCCGAGTACCCGCCGGTCAATCAGGGTAAACCGGGGCTGAGCATTGCCGCCTGGGCCCAGTATGTACTGGACAATTTCAGCAGCGTTGCCGAAGCGGTGGCGGTGCTCAAGACTGAACCCTTTACCGTGGTTACCGCCAATGTGCCGGGTGAAAGTCGCCTGGCGACCTTGCATCTTTCAATGTCCGATGCATCGGGTGACAGCGCCATCATTGAGTTTATCGATGGCAAGCAGGTGATCCACCATGATCGCAGCTATCAGGTCATGACCAACTCCCCGGCGTTCGATGCCCAACTGGCCATGAACGCCTACTGGCAATCCATCGGCGGGACGGTAATGCTACCGGGTACCAATCGCTCGGCGGACCGTTTTGCCCGGGCCTCGTTTTACGTCAATGCGGTGCCGAAAAACCAGGACTCGCGCTTGTCGCTGGCCAGTGTATTCAGCGTGATCCGCAACGTTTCAGTGCCGTATGGCATCACCACTCCCGGCGAGCCGAATATTTCCTCGACGCGCTGGCGCTCGGTAATCGACCACAAGCAGGGGCTGTACTTTTTCGAGTCGGCCATTACACCAAACACCTTCTGGGTGGACTTGAACAAGATCGATTTCACCAGGGCTACAGGCGCGGTCAAAAAACTGGATCTGGGCCCGGACCAAAGCACCATTTACTCCGGGGAGGTTTCAAGCCGCTTCAAGGCCACTCCGGCCTTCAAGTTTGAAGGGGCGTAAGGGGTTAACCCTGTTCGGCTGTGTGCTCCGGAACCAGACGAATTTCTACGCGTTGGCCTAATGCCCGTGCGGCGCTGGCCAGGGTGGCCAGGGTCATGCCTGGGTCATTCTGGTCGAGCGCCCGATCCACCGCCGTGCGGCTGGTATGCATGCGGTCGGCCAGGTTTTTTTTGCTGACGTGCTGCTCTTTCATGGCCTGGGTTATCTGCCAGGCAATAACGCGTTTGAGTGCGGCGGCCGAAACCTCTTCTGCAAGGCCTTGTTCCGAGAGAAAGTCGTCAAAGTCGGAGCCGATATGGTTATTCATGCGCTGTACCTCGTAGTTTTGCATGGCGCTGCCTGGCGGTTTGCAGATCCACCGCCGGGGCTTTCTGACTTTTCTTGATAAATCCGTGAAGCAGGATCATCTGTGAGCCGATTACCGTAAAGATTATACGGGCAATGACGCCATCCAGATCAGAGCGAACTTCCCACAGTTTTGGCTCCAGTTTGCGAACAACCGGCATGCCAATCGGCCAGCCAAGTTGCACGGTCTTAATATCGGTGCCTATCAGTCGTCTTTGCTCGCGCCCAAGGCCGATTAACCATTCGCGAACGGGTTCGTTACCGGCTTCGGTGCGAAAAAATGCAACCGTCAGGATGGGAGGGATTCCAGTCATGAACTTGAGTGTACCTAAAATGGTACATCTATCAAGCGCGCCTGATCGCCAGATGACCAGTGGCTCAAGCCCGTGCGATCACCTGTCGTGCTTTTAAAACGTCTGCCCCATGGAGAACTGGAACACCTGTGTTTCTGCATCATCCGGTTTGCGGATGGGCAGCGCGAGGTTGACGCTCAGCGGGCCCATCGGGCTGTACCAGGTCACGCCCACCCCTACGGAACTGGCCATCTGGCTGAGGTCCACGCCGTCACAGCCGGTGGTGGTGCTCAGGTAGCATTTGTCCGAGTACACGCTGCCCACATCCCAGAACAGCGAGGTGCGCAGGGATTTGTTGTCCTTGATAAAGGGCATCGGGAACAGGTACTCGACCCCGCCGGTGATC
Organism: Pseudomonas sp. FSL R10-1339; assembly: GCF_009600545.1. NCBI lineage: Bacteria > Pseudomonadati > Pseudomonadota > Gammaproteobacteria > Pseudomonadales > Pseudomonadaceae > Pseudomonas > Pseudomonas sp. FSL R10-1339. Next base: position 28,915 of record NZ_WIVQ01000013.1, read on the forward strand.
ATGATATTGCCGCCTAGCGCCTCGGTGTCGCGGTCGGAGTAGTACGCCTGCCCGGCGCTGCTATAGGTGCCGGTGGCCGGGGTGTTGCGCGGGCCCAGGGTGCCGCTTTCAAAACCGCGCACCGTGCCTTCACCGCCCGCAGTGTAGTTTTCATAGAATGGCAGGCCATCGGTGGAGCCATAGCCGTTGCCGTAGCCCAGCTTGGTGTGAAAGCGCAGTGAGGTGGATGCACTGACGGGCAGGAAGGTCTGGCCGGTGTAGTCGATCTTGTAGAAGCTCAGGTCGCTGCCGGGCACCGTGACCATCAGGTTAAGGTTTTGCGCATATCCGCTGGTAGCCAGGATGCCCTTGTTCAGGGTCGATTCCGACCAGCCCAGGTTGGCCTTGAAATTGGTAAATTCCTTGCCTTCGCGGTCGATAAAATCATAGATCTCGTCGGCACTGTAGGTGCCGGGCTCGATGCTGTCATGCTGCGCGGTGAGGCCGAAACTGATCCGTGAGGTTTCATTGATCGGGTAGCCCAGGGTGGCACCGGCGCCATAACTGTTGATCGAGTAGTACGACACGCCATCGTCGTAGTAATCGTTGTAGTCGGTCTTGTTGAAGAACGCGTTGTAGCCAAGGCTGACGCCATCCTTGGTGAAGTACGGATCGGTAAAACCGATGTTGTATTTGCTCTGGTACTCGGAGCGGGTCAGGCCCAGGCTGGCGGAGTTGCCCGTGCCCAGAAAGTTGTTCTGGGTGATCGAACCACCAAGAATCAGGCCGGCACTCTGGGCAAAGCCGACGCTGGCAGTGATCGAGCCGGAAGACTGCTCTTCAACGCTGTAATTGACGTCAACCTGATCGTCGACTCCCGCCACCGCCGGGGTCTCGACGTTGACTTCCTTGAAGTAACCCAGGCGCTCAAGCCGCGTTTTGGACTGGTCGATCAGGTAGGTCGAAGCCCAGCCGCCTTCCATCTGGCGCATCTCTCGGCGCAAGACCTGGTCTTCGGTCTTGGTATTGCCGCGAAAGTTGATGCGGTTGGCATAGGCGCGCTTGCCCGGGTCGACCACGAATTCGATATCTACCGTGTTGCCGTCCTTGCTCGGGACCGGCACCGCGTTGACGTTGGCAAAGGTATAGCCTTCGTTGCCCAGGCGGCGGGTGATCAGGTCCGAGGTGGAGGTCATCAGCTTGCGCGAAAATACCTGGCCCTTTTGTACCAGCAGCAAGGCGTGGATCTGATCTTCGGGTACTTTAAGGTCACCGCGCAACGTAATGTCGCGCACGGTGTATTTGGCGCCTTCGCTGATATTGACGGTAATGAAGACCTGCTTTTTGTCCGGGCTGATCGACACCTGGGTCGACACGATTTCCATATTGATATAGCCGCGGTCCATGTAGTACGAGCGCAAACGCTCCAGATCACCGGACAGCTTTTCCCGGGCATACTTGTCATCATTCTTGAAGAACGACAGCCAGTTGCTGGTCTTGAGGGTGAACTGATCGTCCAGCTCGGCCTGGTCGAAGACGGTATTGCCCACCACATTGATGTGCTTGATCGCGGCCACTTCGCCTTCGTCGATCCTGATCTTGAGGCCGACGCGGTTGCGCGGCTGGGCCACCACCTCGGCGTCCACCGCGGCCGAGTAACGCCCCTGGGCTACGTACTGACGCAGCAGCTCATTGCGTACACCTTCGAGCGTGGCGCGCTGGAACACTTCGCCTTCGGCCAGCCCCGATTGCTTGAGGCCTTTCATCAGGTCATCGGTGGAGATCGCCTTGTTGCCCTCGATGTCGATATTGGCAATGGACGGCCGCTCGACTACGGTGATCACCAGGACGTCGCCGTCGCGGCCCAGCTGAATATCTTGAAAGAATCCGGTCTTGAACAGTGCGCGCGTGGATTCCACCAGTTGCTGGTCATCGACCTGTTCGCCAACGTTCAAGGGCAGGGCACCGAACACGCTGCCGGCGGACACCCGCTGCAGGCCGTTGATACGGATATCGGCAATCTTGAAGCCCTGGGCGTGGGCCAGTGAGGCATTGAGCAGCAGTGCAACCGAGCAGAGCAGGCGCGCAAAATTCATGTAGATCATTTATCCAGGACACATCGACAAACAGCACAAGCAGGCTGGTGGAGGTCCAGCATAAAAGTTCGGGGCGTATGGTGCGGTTAACCGAGTGTCAAGTTAGGTAAAGGTTGGCTGCATGCAATGACGCTGCGGGCCGCAAGGACGATAATGGGCAGATCCCCCCTTCAAGAGTTCGCCATGATCCGTGTATTGCTCGTCGACGATGACCAGGAACTGACCGGTTTGCTCAGTGAGTATCTGGAGCGCGAAGGCTTTGAAGCGACTGCGGTGCATACCGGCGAGGAGGGCGAGGTGCAGGCGCTGTCCGGGCAATACAGCATTGTGGTGCTGGATGTGATGCTGCCGCGACTGTCGGGGATCGAAGTGCTGCGGCGCATTCGCGCGCGCAGTCAGGTGCCGGTGGTGTTGCTCACTGCCCGTGGCGACAACATCGACCGCATCACCGGCCTGGAGCTGGGTGCCGATGACTATGTGCCCAAACCCAGCTCGCCGGGGGAGCTGGTGGCGCGTTTGCGCGCCATCATGCGCCGGGTGCAGCCGGCGGAGCAGGCCACCACCGAGGTGATCAAGACCGGCCCGCTGGTGTTGTGGCCCGGCAAGCGCCAGGCGCTGTGGCAGGGGCGGGAGCTGGGGGTAACCAGCACCGAGTTCAGCCTGCTCGAAGAGCTGGCCCGCAGTGCCGGGCAAGTGGTGAGCAAGCAGGACTTGTCGCTCAATGCCCTGGGCTGCCCGTTGACCCGCTATGACCGGCGTATCGACGTCCATATCAGCAGCATCCGCCAGAAGCTCGGCCCGCGGCCTGACGCCAAGGCGTGGATTCAGAGCGTGCGTGGGCTCGGCTATCTGTTGATCGCGGAATGATGAAACCCAGCCGGCTGTTCTGGAAACTGTTCCTGGCCTTCTGGCTGGCTACCAGCCTGACGTTTTTTGTCGGTATCGGCATTATTACCTTGAGTCGCCAGGGCCCTGGCAATCCGCATCTGGATACCATTCTTGAAAGCGAGGAACAGTTGCTGCGCCAGTTCGGTGTCGAGGCTGGCAAGCAGTTGCTGCAGGTATGGCACCACCCCGATGACGAGGCCATTGCGGTGTATGACAGTGGCGGGCAACTGCTGGCCGGGTTGCCGATTGTGCGCCCGGCGTTCGAGCGCACGGTGATCAGCAAGGAAGGCCTCACGCTGTCGCTCAGGTCGACGCGGGTGCCCGGCAATGGCGGTGGTGGGGAGGGCGGACCGGGGCTGATGCCATTGCTTATCGGCACCGTGATGAGCGCGCTGTTCAGCAGCTTTATGGCGTTTTACCTGGCCTGGCCGTTGGCCTATTTGCGTCGGGCGATGAGCGATGTGGCCCAAGGGCGATTCGAAACCCGGGTAAAGCCGTTTATGGGCGCGCGGCGTGATGAAATTGTCGACCTGGCCGAAGACTGCGACCGTATGGCCAACCAACTCAAGCTGCTGGTTGATGCCCAGCAACACTTGTTGCATGACATCTCCCATGAATTGCGTTCGCCCCTGACACGCATGCAGGCCGCCATCGGGTTGTTGCATCAAAACCCGTCCCGCGCCGATATGGTCGAACGCATCGAGCGCGAATCGCAGCGCATGGACACCCTGATCGAAGCCCTGCTGACCCTGGCCCGGGTGCAGGGGCGGCCCGAGAGCATCGCACGCGAGCCGGTGGACATCATCGAGTTGTTGCACTTGATAGTCGAAGACGCGCAGTTCGAAGCGGGCATCAAGGGTTGTCGGGTGATCCTGGAAGGGTGCCCGTCCTTTGTCAGCCGGGTCAGTGGCGAGTTGTTGTATCGCTGCTTTGAGAACGTGATCCGCAATGCAGTGCGCCATACCCGTGCCGACAGCACGGTGCTGGTAATGGCTGAAGCCAGCCCGGCGGGCCACTGCCTGACAGTACGGATCAGCGATCAGGGTCCGGGTGTTGAAGAATCGCGGTTGCAGCGGATTTTCGACCCGTTTGAGCGGGGTGTCAGTGAGACGGGTAGCGGTTTTGGCCTGGGTCTGGCGATTGCTTCAAGGGCGGTGGAAATGCACGGCGGCAGCATCAAGGCGAGCAACCTTGCGAGCGGCGGCTTGAGTGTGACAATTACCTTGCCGCTGTAGATACTCTGTTGCAGGTCAAGCCCTATTGTGGGAGCGAGCCTGCTCGCGAACGACCTTCGCGAGCAGGCTCGCTCCCACAGTTGCAGTGTTCCTGTAGATACTACGGGATCGCCGGGGATCTTTACACGAAATTACATTGCCTTGACGGCCCTGTACGCCATGCCCCCGTAGACTTTACCGCTCAATATCGAGCGGAGTTGGGCATGTTTCTGGTGCATAAAAAAGGGTTCGTTGCCGGCAAGAAAATGGTCGATGGCCTGGTGCCTTATGACTTTTTTTGCGAGGACAATCCGGCCATCAATCTGTTTGTGTTTACCGGTGCCGGCGCGTTGGGCAAACCGGTAGAAGAGCAGACGCTATGGGGCTTTACCCGCCTTGAACGCTTTGAAGCGCTGAGCAGTACCCTGGTCGCCAACAAAAAGAACCAGGGCTGGTTTCAAAGCGTCAATGTGCTCACCGGGCCCGCACAGAACGGCACCCAGACAGTGAAGTTCCAGCGGGTGCTGAAGATCATCAAGCATGTCAGCGTCAACAATCGCGTAGCCAGCAAGGCGGGCTACGAGATCCTGACCGAAGAGGGCGACACCTACTTCACCCTCAGGCATGCAGCGGGGCATAGCGCCCAGACCGTGATTTACGCCGCCGATCAGTGACCCAGCGGATTGCGGCTGTGGCTGCCGTTGACCAGACGCTCGATACCCAGCGGGTTGGCGTTTTTCAGCGCATCCGGCAGCAGGCTGTCAGGGTAGTTCTGGTAGCACACCGGGCGCAGGAAACGGTCGATGGCCAGGGTGCCGACCGAGGTGCCACGGGCATCTGACGTCGCCGGGTAAGGCCCGCCATGCACCATCGCGTCACACACCTCGACACCGGTAGGGTAGCCATTGAGCAGCAGGCGCCCGGCCTTGTGCTCCAGCACGGGCACCACCTCGGCGAAGGCTTCAAGGTCGCCAGGTTCAGCAATCAGCGTAGCTGTCAGCTGCCCATGCAGGCTGTGCAGCGCTTGCAGCAACTGCGCCTTGTCCGCGACCTCGACCACCAGGGTGGTTGGCCCGAAGACTTCCTCCTGCAACACCTCGGCACCACCGATCAACAGGCTGGCACTGGCCTGGAACAACTGCGGGCTGGCCTGGTTGCCCTGTTGCGGCGCACCGGCAAGGTGGCGGATGCCATCGACCTGGGCCAGACGCTGGATGCCTTTGCTGTAACTGGCCAGGCCCCCGGCGTTGAGCAGTGTTTGCGCCGGTTGAGCACTGAAGAACTGGCCAAGCGCGGCGACAAAGGCGCTGAATTCAGGGGAGCGGATACCCAGTACCAGACCGGGACTGGTACAGAACTGCCCGGCGCCAAGCATCACCGAACTGCCCAGCTCCTGTGCGATCTGCTCGCCACGCTTGAGCAGTGCCTGGGGTAATACCAGCACCGGGTTGATGCTCGACATCTCGGCAAACACCGGGATTGGCTGGGGTCTGGCGGCGGCCATATCGCACAGGGCACGGCCACCGGACAACGAACCGGTAAAGCCGACGGCCTGAATGGCCGGGTGCTTGACCAGTGCTGCGCCCACACCCGCGCCGAAGATCATATTGAATACACCGGCGGGCATGTCGGTGCGCTCGGCAGCGCGCACTATGGCCAGGGCAACTTGCTCAGCAGTTGCCATATGCCCGCTGTGTGCCTTGAACACCACCGGGCAACCTGCGGCCAGTGCCGAAGCGGTATCACCGCCAGCGGTGGAGAACGCCAGCGGGAAGTTGCTGGCGCCAAACACGGCCACCGGGCCTACGCCGATGCGGCATTGACGCAGATCTGCGCGCGGCAGGGGCTGACGGTCCGGTAGCGCCTGATCGATGCGTGCGCCATAAAAATCGCCGCGCCGCAGTACGTTGGCGAACAGACGCATCTGCCCGCTGGTGCGTCCCCGCTCGCCCTGGATCCGGGCGGCAGGCAGGGCGGTTTCGCGACAGACGATGGCAACAAAGTCGTCACCCAGCGCGTCTATTTCTTCGGCGATAGCTTCCAGAAACTCGGCCCGGCGTGTGGCCGGCAAACTGCGAAAGGCCGGGAAGGCGGTATTGGCCGCGCTGACAGCGGCATCCACTTCGGTTTCGGTGGCCTGCACAAACGCGTATGGCAATGCCTCGCCAGTACTGGCATCCACGCTGTACAGGTGAACGGTGCCGGCGCCGCTGCGCTGACCGCCAATAAAGTTCTGGCCGGTGATGGGGAACATAGGGATTTCCTTTAGGTGGGAAGGCAGAGACGCGCTGTTGCGAGACGAATCATGTCGCCGCTGACGAGCGCAGCGAGGCTGCGGCAAGGCCCGAAGGGCCTTGAACAGGCAGGGGCCGCTAGCAGCCTCGCTGCGCTCGTCAGCGGCTACAGGGGATTGCCACCCAAGTACAGGCAGTGGCAGCGTTTTCGCCGCCTATTGTCGTTATAAGTTGCACCGCAGTTATCCCGATAGCGAGCCATAAGGGCTCTTTCAGGCGACCACTGTAGGTTTTGTCGGGGGCACTGCCCAATGACGAATATTGATTGGCCGATAACCAGCGCTCATCCCTCAGGCGCGCGCGGCATCCCAAGTGCTCATCACCTGGGTGATCGCAGCGTCCAGTACGGCATGGGCTACACCATCCCGGGCCAGGGTGGTCAGGCCCAGCAGAAAACTCTCGAACACCGTGGCCAGCGTTCGCGGATCAGTCTGGGCGGCAAGCTCACCCTCGCGGATGGCGCGCTCGACACAAGCCATAAACCCGGCCCGGTTACGCGCCCTCGCTTCGGCCAGAGGTGCGCTTATCGCCACCGCTTGAGCTGAACTGGCACTCATCAGCCCCAGAGCGACCAGACAACCCCGTGGGTGACCCGGCTCACATTGCATTTTGGCGGAGCTGCGCAACGTTCGCTCGATCGCTTCGCGTGGGGGCAGGTGAGTGTCGAACAGGCTTTCGGTGACCCTGCCGTGGCTGTTCAGGTAGCGCGTCATGACCTCTTTGAACAGCGCCTCCTTGGAGCCGAAAGCCGCGTAAAAGCTGGGCGCGGAAATGCCTGAGCCCATATTGGCCTTGAGCTGGCTCAGCGATGTCGAGTCATAACCGTGCTCCCAGAACAGGTGCATGGCCTGGGTGATTGCCGCGTCCCGATCAAATGTGCGCGGGCGTCCCATCTGTGCCATTTGAGTCTCCTTCGTAGCGAGATATAAATACTAGTCGATACAAAAGTCATTGACCAATATTTCCCGTCGCCCTACATTTGTACCTATCGATACATAACTAGCAGGAGCAGGGCATCCATGGGCAAAGAGCAAAACACCACTGAGCGATTACCCATGGGCGCGCTGCTGGCGCTGGCCATGACCGGTTTTATTTGCATTGTTACCGAGACCTTACCCGCAGGCCTGTTGCCGCAAATCAGCAGCGGCCTGCAAGTGTCATCGGCGCTGGCGGGGCAGATGGTTACGGTCTACGCGCTGGGCTCCCTGCTGGCGGCCATCCCGTTGACCATCGCGACCCAGGGCTGGCGGCGTCGCAACGTACTGCTGCTGACGATTGTCGGGTTTCTGCTGTTCAATTCGATTACCGCGTGGTCGTCTCAGTACGGCGTGACCCTGATTGCACGTTTTTTTGCCGGCGCATCAGCCGGGTTGGCCTGGAGCCTGCTGGCAGGTTATGCGCGGCGCATGGTTGCCCCGCAGTTGCAGGGCCGGGCCATGGCGGTGGCGATGGTGGGCACGCCGATTGCCCTGTCACTGGGTGTGCCATTGGGCACCTGGCTGGGTGCGCTGGTAGGGTGGCGTACGGCATTTGGCCTGATGTCGGCCTTGACCCTGGTGCTGATGGCCTGGGTAGTGCTCAAGGTGCCTGATTACCCAGGGCAGTCTGCTTCGCAACGTATCGGCTTGCGACAGGTGCTGCTGACACCGGGAGTGCGCTCCGTGCTTGCCGTGGTACTGACCTGGATGCTGGCGCACAACATGCTCTACACCTATATCGCGCCTTTCGTGGCATCGGCGGGCCTTGCCGATAAGGTCGATATTGTGTTGCTGGTCTTCGGATTGGCGGCGCTGCTGGGAATCTGGCTGACCGGGCGACTGGTAGACCGGCATCTGCGCAAGGCAGTCATGGCTTGCCTGGCGACATTTGCTGCGATTTCGCTGCTGTTCGGTTTCTTCTCGCAGTCGGTGGCTGTCGTATATGCAGGGATTTTTGTTTGGGGGTTGTCCTTCGGCGGTGCCGCCACCCTGCTGCAAACTGCTCTGGCCGATGCGGCAGGCGAGGGCGCCGATGTTGCGTTGTCGATGAACGTGGTGGTGTGGAACAGCGCCATTGCCGCGGGGGCATTGACCGGTGGCATATTGCTCGATCAATTCGGGGTGAACGTCTTCCCCTGGGTGTTGCTGGTGTTGTTGCTGGTCGGGCTGGGGATCGTGTTCAGTGCCCGTGCCCATGGTTTCCCGCAAGGGCACCGGCAGGCGGGGGCGGCGGTTGTCGGTCATTAGGCCGATAGCCGTGTTGGTCAGGCAGCGACTACCAATCGTGCCCGGTTTCCAACGCGTTATCAGCTGACCTGGCCACCACCTTCAAGTACATCATCTTCGGTATTCAGGGCCGTGATTACGGCGATGCGCAACCCTTCCACCTGGGTGGCCAGTGCCATGGACGGGCCACCAGCCACCACCGCCTGTTGCGGCAGAGGCGGGACGTGGATAAAACCACCGCGTACGCCGGTCCCGGCCAATGCATGCTGTAGGCAATAGAACACCTGATTGCAGACAAAGGTGCCCGCCGTATGGGAAACCGACGCGGGAATCCCGCCGGCCCTGATCGCCCGCACCATTGCCTTGAGCGGCAAGGTACTGAAATACGCCGCTGGCCCTTGCGCCACCACGGGTGTATCGATCGGCTGATAGCCAAGGTTGTCAGGGATGCGGGCGTCGTTGATATTGATCGCTACCCGCTCGATGCAGATGTCCGTGCGACCGGGGCCAAGCCCGACGGCGATCACCAGCGTCGGGGTGAACTCCTGCAGAAGTTGGCTCAGTCGCTCGGGCGCTCCGGCAAACGTACAGGGCAACTGACGGGCGATGATCTGCGTATCGTCCTGCAAGGTGCCGTCCAGAAGGCGTACGGCCTCCCAGGACGGGTTGACGGTGTCTTGGTCGAACGGTTCGAAACCGGTCAGCAGTACAGTGCGCATGGTGTTCTCACATCAGTACGTAAAGAAGCACGATATTGACCACCAGCATCATCAGAGCGGTGGGCATTTGAGCCTTGATCACGGCGTATTTGTCAGGCAGCTCCAGCAGGGCCACGGGCACGATATTGAAGTTGGCTGCCATTGGCGTCATCAGCGTGCCGCAGTAGCCGGAAAACATGCCGATTGCCGCCATGACAGCCGGGTTGGCATCGTAGATGCCGACCAGTACCGGCACGCCGACCCCGCCGGTCATGACCGGGAATGCAGCAAAACCGTTGCCCATGATGACCGTGAACAGCGCCATGCCCAGCACATAGACCATCACCGCTACCAGGCGATAGTCCATGTTGATATAGGCGGTGGTGACATGAGCAACGGCGGTACCGACCCCGGCGTCATTGAACAGCAGGCCAAGCATGGCCAGCATTTGCGGCAGCACCATGGTCCAGCCCAGGGCTTCGGTCAGGCGGCGCGATTCACGCAGGCCTTGCAGCGGCGTATCACGGGTCAGGATGCAGGCCAGAACCAGGGCCACCATGCAGCCGATGCCCAGGGACACGAACGTGGTGTTTTTCGGGTCAAGCAGCGGTACGCCACCGATCTGGGTGTTTTTCAGCAGGATCGAACCGATCACGGTCACCAGCGGAATCGACAGGGCCGGGATAAACAGCTTGTGCCCCAGACGGCCAGCACTGGCCCGTGCAGCCTTGACATGCAACTCGGCGTGGGTGCCTCGGCCAACACCGCCAATGCCGGCAATGCCGGCCATGACCAGCACGCCAATACCTACCACGAACGGCGAAAGGCGATCGCCAATCAGGAACACCATGGCGAACAACGCCCAGAACAGGCCACTGGTCCAGCGTTTGGGGTGGGTGCGGTCTGTCAGGATCATGCCCGCGGTGATCAGCAGCAGCACTCCCGCCAGCCAGTAGAAGTACTCAATAGAAATAATCATCGTGCCAGCTCCTGAGCTGCGTCAACTTCTTCCCGGGCAACTTCGGCCATGCTGCGCTCCAGCATCAGGTCAAAGCGATACAGGCGCAGGGCATGCACGATAAAGGCGCAAATCGCCGTCGGAATTCCCCAGAAAGCGATGTGCAGCGGCTCGACATCAAGCCCCGAACCCAGCAGGAAGGTGTGCATCAGTGCGATTGCGCCGAAGGCCACAAACACGTCTTCACCAAAAAACAAGCCGATGTTGTCGGTGGCGGCACACATGGCCAGGACTTTCTGCCGCACAGGAGCAGGCAGCTTGCCGTACTTGTTCTCGGCTGCGCCCTCGGCCATCGGGGCCAGCAGCGGGCGGACCATTTGCGGATGCCCGCCCAGACTGGTCAGGCCTACAGCAGCGGTGGTCTCACGCACGAACAGGTACATAATCAGCAACCGGCCGACCGTTGCGCGCTGGAAGCTGGCGATCCAGTTTTGCGCGTGCAGACGCAGGCCGTGACGCTCCAGCAAGCCGATCACGGCCAGGGGCAGCAGCAGAATCAATTGCAGGGCGCGGGTTTGCAGGAAGCCTTCACCCATTTCACTGATGATTTTTTCCAGCGGGAAGTTGGCAGCAAGGCCGGTGACGATAGCCGCCGCGCTGACCACCAACAGTGGGTTAAAGCGCAGCACAAAGCCGATGATGATGACGAACACGCCAATCAAGGGCCAAAGGTTTACGACGGTTTGCATGAGGGGGCAATCCCTTTAGCTGATTGCCGCAGCACCAGGGCAGGCTGGTGAGGGCAAGTCGAAAGCGGTCAGGCACACTTTCGAAAAATCGGTACGCTGCCGGACTCAGCGTGTTTTTTTATTGTTGAGACCCTATGGGCCTCATTGCCCGATATGGTTGGTGGCTTTGGGTTGTGCGTCCAGTCAATAAAAGTTGTCACCCCCGAACAGAAAAGTTTTATCAATCACCGACTTAAGCCGACTAGCCTGTCCCTGCGGCAAGGGTTTACAGTGCTGCCCTGGTTTTGATTGGGTGGGGCGTCCTGTATGAATATGCGATTTCTTCTGACATTCGTCTGGGTAGCGCGCCTTGGCAGTTTTCGGCTGACCGCCGAAAAGTTATCCAGTACCCAGGCAGCCATTTCGAGCCGTATTTCAGTCCTCGAAACCGAGCTTGGCGTGCAGTTGTTCCAGCGCGATTCCCGTGGTGTCAACCTCACCCGTGAAGGCCATCAGGTGCTGGGTTACGCCGAAGAAATGCTGGCCACCCAGCAACGCCTTCTGCAATCGCTGGGGCAGGCGGACAGGTTTGCCGGGCGCCTGCGCATCGGCGTGATGGACACGGTTATCCATAGCTGGCTGAGCGATCTGATCAGTGCGCTGAGCCGCGACTACCCCCAGGTAGAGGTTGAACTGACCGCCGATACGGCGCTGAACCTTAATGAACAATTGCTTAAAGGTCAGCTGGACCTGATTTTTCAGACGGATTTATTGCGTGCCGACGGCGTGCGCAATGTACAACTGGCCAGTTACCCGTTGAGTTGGATTGTGGCCAGGGACGCAGCTCTGAACCGCAGCTACCGTGACCTGGCGGATCTTTGCGAGGAGCGCTTGCTGACCTTTTCACGCTTGTCGCGGCCGCATCAGGACATGCTCAATTTTCTACACCAGCACGATATTGCCGCGCCACGCATCAGTTGCATCAACTCGGTGGCGGCGATTATCAAACTGGTGGCGGACGGCTTTGGCATCGGTGCCCTGCCGCCGGTACTGGTCAGTCGCGAATTGCAGAGCGGGGCCATGATTGCGTTGCCGATCGAGACTGCACCGGGCTTTGCGGTATACGCCAGTTGGCGCACGGGGGCGGGGCTGGAGCTGAATGAGGCGGTGGTCAACCTGAGTCAGGCGGTTGTTGCCGAGTACCAACACAGCGTTGAGCCTGGGCATTTTGTGCTGCCGGGCATCTGATCCGTATTTTTTCGCGTTATCTGCACCTGTTATGTGTGCAGTTTGCGGCGCAAAATTTCCTCCAACCTTCCGAGACAGACGAGGACGCGACTACACAGCAGCACGTGTGTGTGGTCGGCAGCTGTTCTGCGCCTGTTTTATGACGAACGACTGACGGGGAAACATCATGAACAAGATGGCTTGGTTTTTGGGCGGTTTTTTGGTGCTGACCATCGGCATCGGTATTTTGGCGACAATTCCGCCGGGTTGATATTTCATCCTGTCCTCCACACGGCTTGTAGCAGCTGACGAACGCAGCCTCGTTCCTCGGCAGCTGCTAGGTCTGAAGGGAATTTTAACTGTGGGAGCGAGCCTGCTCGCGAAAGTCGTTCGCGAGCAGGCTCGCTCCCACAGGGAGGGTTGACCGGCAACAGAGTATCTACAGGGGAGGCTGGCGCTGCCCCCCTATAATGCCTGCTCTATATCCGCCAGCAAATCGGCGACATCCTCCAGCCCCACCGCCAGGCGCACCAATCCTTCACTTATTCCGTGTCGTGCCCGTTCCTCCAGGGTGTAGGTGGAGTGGGTCATGCTCGCGGGATGCTGCGCCAGTGACTCGGCCCCCCCCAGGCTGACCGCACGGCTGAACAATTGCAGGGCATTCATAAAGCGCTGTCCAGCAGCCATGCCGCCCTTGAGCTCAAAGGCAATCATGCCCCCCGGCAGTTTCATCTGCCGGGACGCCAGCTCGTATTGCGGGAAAGAGGGCAGGCCGGGGTAGGCCACCCATTCCACGGCAGGGTGATCCTGCAACATATGCGCAATGGCCTGGGCGCTGCTGCAATGGCGATCCATGCGCAGGGCCAGGGTCTTGATACCGCGCATCAGCAAATGCGCATCATGGGGCGACAAGACTGCCCCGGTCAGGTCCTTCAAGCCTTGCAGACGGATCCGGTCAGCCAGGAGCTGGCTGGTGACCACCATGCCAGCGGTGATATCACTGTGCCCGCTCAGGTACTTGGTGGCCGAATGCACCACCACGTCGGCGCCCAGTTCCAGTGGACGCTGCAGATAGGGCGTGCAGTAGGTGTTGTCGATCACCACGAGCAGGTTGTCATGTGTGTGGGCAATCCGCGCTACGGCAGGGATGTCCACCAGTTGCATATTCGGATTGGCCGGCGTCTCGAAGTAGATCATGCGGGTTGCAGGGCTGATCGCGGCTTGCAGTTCGGCCGGGTTGGCCATGTCCACATGTTTGACTACCACCCCGAATTCACCGATGCCGTGGTGCAGCAGGGCAAAGGTGCAGCCATACAAGGTGCGGTTGACGATGATTTCATCGCCGGGCCGCAGCAGGGTCCAGAATGTTGCGGCGATCGCGCCCATGCCGGAACTGAACGCCACACCCGCTTCGCCGTTTTCCAGCGCCGCCATGCGTGCTTCCAGCAGGGCCAGGGTGGGGTTGGAAATGCGGGTGTAAAAATGCCCGTGCTCTTCACCGGAAAAACAGCCTGCGCCGTATTCGGCCGTGGCAAAGGCAAAGGTTGAGGTCATATAAACAGGGGGGATTACCGCGCCGTTGTGTTCCAGCGGGTTATAACCGTAGTGGATGGCGCGAGTAGAAAAGCCGAAGTTGTTGTTCTTATCGTTCATGGTGAACTCTCCGATATTTCCTACAATGCTATGCTTTAAATGAACGTGGAAAATTCCAAATTTACCTGTAAATACACCACTTACCAGAACAAAAAACCGCCACGCTGACCGCTAGGGGCAAAACATGCCAAACGCTCTGGACAGAACCGATAAAGCCTTGCTTTGCGCACTGCAGGGCAATGCCCGACTTACCGTTGCAGAGTTGGCCGAGAGTGTCTCACTGACCACCTCGCCGTGTTGGCGACGGGTCAAAATGCTGGAAGAGAGCGGGATCATTACGGGCTATCAGGCGGTTCTTTCGCCAAAGGAACTGGGATACGGGGTCACGGCGTTTGTCAGCATCATGATGGCCTCTCACTCGCAAGAACTGGCCAGAAGCTTTGAACAACGGTTATTGGAAATTCCCGAAATCGTCGCGTGTCACAACGTGTCGGGTCGTTACGACTTTTTATTGGAAGTCGTGGCCAGGGATCTCGAATCCTTTGGCGAATTTGCCCGTGAAGTCCTGCAGACATTGCCCGCGGTCAAAGAGATTTACTCGAGTTTTTCGTATAAGTCGGTCAAGCCAAGGCGAGAGGTGCCTGTTGAAGGTTGAGTGCATCAAGGGTGCATTCAAGTCTTATCTGTAAAATAACTTTTCGATGAGTTGTAAGTGTTTTCTTTGAGTAGAGTAGTTCTGGCCTGATTACTCTTTTGGTGACGGCAGATGCGTGTTTTAAGTGCTTGGCTTTTACTTTTAATTACATTGATTAAGAGTAAATCCCCATGTTGAACCGCGAAGTAATGCTCCAGCTGTTCCCCAAAAGTACGGCCTGCGTCGATCTGTATTTGCCCCTTGTGCAGGCCGTTAGCCGTCAAGTGTTGATCAATACCCCCCGACGCCTTGCTGCATTTCTAGCTCAGGTAGGCCATGAAAGTGCAGGGTTCACGGTACTTGTCGAAAACCTTAATTACAGTGCAGGTGGCCTCGCGGCCACCTGGGGCTCCCGCTTTGCGCAGAAGGATGGCGAAGGTCAATACATTACCGTAACGGACGGCAATCGCTCCCGGCGCGTACCCAATGCTGACGCGCTTATGCTTCAGCGCCGGCCGCAGGCGATTGCAAACCGGGTCTACAGCAACCGCCTGGGCAATGGCTCAGAGGCGTCGGGGGAAGGCTGGTTATATCGGGGCAGGGGATTGATTCAAGTCACCGGTAAAACCAACTACTGCCAGTGCAGCCAGGGGTTGTTCGGGGATGAGCGCTTGCTCACCAGCCCGCAACTGCTGCAAGAGTGGCAATGGGCAGTGGCGTCGGCGGGCTGGTACTGGAACTCGCGCAGTATAAATACCCTGGCAGACGGGGAGGATTTCGAACGCGTGACAAGGGCTATCAATGGTGGTCTCAATGGTCACGCCCAGCGTGCGGCGCTATACCGCAAGGCACTGGTTTTATTGCACGCCTGAGCGGTTCAATCAGGCCATAATGCCCGCGCAGTTTGTTCGCAGCCATCAGGAGCCATAGATCAGTGATGTTCGAGATAAAGCCGATTAACCCCGAGACATATCGTCAGCAAACTCGCCGCAGTACGCTGTATATCGCGTTGACGTTTGTCTTGCTGGCGCTGCTGTTGTCAGGTGTGCTGGTCATGGTTTTGGGTGTCGCCGGTGGCGACAATTTTCGCCTGAATCTGGCCGGGGTCATTGTTGCCCTGATCACGACCTTCCTGCTGGTGCGCTACGTGTTCTGGTCTCAACCCTGGATGGCGCCCGCAGTCTACGGCTGGCAACTCAAGCGTAGCCTGATGAAGGTCACCAATGTCATGCATCACGTAACGGCGGGAGTCATGGCGGGGGATGTGGCGGCGATGAAGCTGCTGCGCTTCTATCATCTGGGCGTGACCCAGATGTACCAGCTGGACGCCAATTCCAGCGCGTTAAGCCAAATGGTTCGCGAGATCGATTTGCACAAGGCACGTCTTGAAGCACTGGGCATCGACACCGGGCAGACCCGGCTCGATCCGCAGTGGATTGATGCGGTGAAAAAATTTGCGCCGCTGAAGTAATGCTGCTCACCAGACCTGCTGTGTTTGTGTGGGAGCGAGCCTGCTCGCGAAGTTCGTAAGTGATAGCCTGTTTTTACGGGATAATTGCGACGATCTGGAGCTCTTCGCGAGCAGGCTCGCTCCCACCGTTGGGGCATGCGAGCCTTATGGGTGGGGTTCAGCTTACGACGCGATAGCACGGCTCATAGGCCGCACCGCCTGGCAGTTTCATACGATGCTGCTCAACAAATGCCTGCAGCAGTTTGTCCAGAGGTTTCATCACGGCAGCGTCACCGTGGATCTCGTAAGGCCCGTATTGCTCGATCAGATGGATGCCTTTCTCTTTTACGTTACCCGACACAATCCCGGAGAAGGCCTGACGCAGGTTGATGGCCAATTCATGTGCTGGCATGTCGCTGCGCAGTTTCAGGCTGGCCATGTTGGCGTGGGTCGGGTCGAACGGGCGCTGAAAGCCTTCGTCGATTTTCAGTAACCAGTTGAAGTGGAAAGCGTCGTTGCGCTCGCGGCGGAATTGTTTAACCGCCTTGAGCCCGGCGGTCATATGACGGGCCACTTCGGCCGGGTTGTCGATGATGATCTGATACTGCTGTTGCGCTTCTTCACCCAGGGTAGCGCCGACAAACTCATGCAGTTGCTGCAGATAGGGTTCGGCTTCCTTGGGGCCGGTCAGGACAACCGGGAACGGCACATCTTTGTTCTCCGGGTGCATCAGAATGCCCAGCAGGTACAGGAATTCTTCTGCCGTGCCAGCACCGCCCGGGAAGATAATCACCCCGTGACCGACCCGCACAAAGGCCTCAAGACGCTTTTCGATATCCGGCAGAATGACCAGTTCATTGACGATGGGATTCGGCGCTTCGGCAGCAATGATGCCCGGCTCGGTCAGGCCCAGATAGCGGCCCCCGGTCAGACGCTGTTTGGCGTGGGAAATGGTCGCGCCCTTCATTGGCCCTTTCATCACACCGGGACCGCAGCCGGTACAGATATCCAGGCTGCGCAGGCCCAGTTCGTGGCCGACCTTTTTGGTGTATTTGTACTCTTCGGTATTGATGGAGTGGCCACCCCAGCACACCACGATTTTCGGTTCGACGCCCGGGCGCAACGTGCGGGCATTGCGCAGCAGATGGAACACGTAGTCGGTGATGCCCGCCGAGCTGCTCAGGTCAATGCGTGGGCTGTCCAGGCCGCTCTGGGTATAGACGATGTCGCGCAGGGCGCTGAAGAGCATTTCACGGGTACTGGCGATCATTTCGCCATCCACAAATGCATCGGCAGGGGCGTTGAGCAGTTCAAGCCGCACGCCGCGGTCTTGCTGGTGAATCCGCACCTCGAAGTCCTGATAGGCCTCAAGGATGGTCTTGGCGTTATCGACGTGAGCGCCGGTGTTGAGGATAGCCAGTACGCACTGGCGGAAAAGCGTGTAACTGGTGCCTGAGCCAACCTCGCTCAGCTGTTGTACTTCACGTTGGGAAAGTGTTTCCAGGCTGCCTTTCGGGCTGACCGAGGCGTTGATGACTTGTCTTTGGACCATTGCGAGCTTCCTTGAGCGGGGTCGAAAAATTGCTTGGCGCAGCTTTTGAATTCATGTCATCAGTGCGAGCGAGGCGTCCCGACTCTTGCGTCTTTGGATTGCATTTCTGTAAGCATAGTAGCCTTGGTCCTGTAATTAAAAGAGCCGCAGTTAACTCCAGTTACAGTACCAGCAGTGAGCACGGCAGCGATAAGGTAACCTCGCAAGTCACTGAAACAGAAAATGGACGGGCAGATGATCATCACCACCACACACAGCATTGACGGCAGAAAAGCCACTGAATACCTGGGGATTGTCAGTGCCGAATCGGTTCACGGCATCAATGTGGTACGAGATTTTTTTACCGGAGTACGCGACTTTTTTGGTGGACGCTCTCAGACGCTGGAGCGAGCACTGAAAGAAGCGCGAGCAGAGGTCACGGACGAGATTCGAGACAGGGCCAAAGCCATGGGAGCGGATGCGATTATGGGGCTGGGGTTTGAAATCAGCATGCCGTCAGGGCGTGGCGGCATGCTGGTGGTGTTTGCCACGGGCACGGCTGTGCGCTTGAACTGAGGCACCAGGATTCGACCGCACAGGGCGGTCGAATGGGCTTTACGAATTAAACCGTTTTCGCCAAAGGTACGCCTGCAGTGGTTTTGGACAGCGCGTCCTGCAGTTTTTGCTCTTGTTCCGGGGACAGGGAGGTACGCAGGACCTTGCCCTTGAAGTCCGAGTCTTCCAGTTCCTTCAGCACTTTTTCCGGCTGGAATTTGCGCAGCAGAACGAACAGGGCCGAGGAATCATTCGGAATGGTCTCGCTCAATGACTTGATGAAATCATCATCGATCCCGTAATCGCTCAATGAGCCCGACAAAGCGCCGGTACCGGCACCCAGTGCGCCGCCGATGGCAAAGCCTGCCAGCGGGTTGAGAAACAGCAGCCCGACCAGTGCGCCCCACAGGCCACCGGTGACCAGGCCTGAAGTAGCCCCGATCGCTGTCAGGTTAACGCTTTGCTTGATATGGATCTTGCCTTCGGCATTACGCACCACAATCACCGCATCTTCCAGCTCGACCAGATGCTCTTTGCTCAGTGAAACCATCTTGGTGAGGGCACGATCTGCTTTTTCGGTGTCTGAAAATCCCACTACGATTAAATCGGACATGTCTTTCATTCCTTGACGGTACAGGTCCAGCCCGGCGAAGGGCTGAAGGGTGGAGGGGTTTCTCAAGGCGGCACAATGCAAACACCCTGGCGCGCAGTGGTTCAGCTTTCTGGAGCCTGCTGCGAGGAATGAGCGTGGTCGCTAACCTTGAAACGGTCAAGTCGACGAGACATATCTCTTGATAAAGAGAGGGGTGCGGCAAGGGGATAATGCCGTGGCAGGTGCAGTGTGCAAATGATTTGAGGAGGGCTGGCTGAGCAGCCCTGACCTCAAGCCTTGGGCTGATACCTCACAGGCTTATGGCTGTTCGTTCTTTTCAGGTGCATTCAGGCCGGCCTGGATACGTTGGTAAATTTCTTCACGGTGAACGGCTACATCCTTCGGCGCATTGATGCCGATTCTGACCTGTTGTCCGCTGACACCTAAAATAGTGATCGTAATATCGTCACCGATGTTTATGCTTTCACCAACTTTGCGGGTGAGTATCAGCATTTTTTTCTCCTTGATGGCTTTGTAAGGCACGTCTCTGAGACGGTGCGGCTTCGGTCATGACTACAGAATACTGCTAAGTACGTATTATTGCGCCGCTCATTACAGACGACATGGCCAGAGGTTTAATTCCCTTTACGGGGAAAATTCTCGCGCATAAGCCTTAAATTGGGGCACTTTGGATTTGTTCAAGGAGAGCAAGGCCGCTGCCCCAGTGATAAAATCTACCCATTCAAACAGACAGGGGAAACGCAGTGCGTATAGTCATCGTGATGACAGCAATATTGGCCTTGACGGCTTGCGGTCAGGAGTCTAACGATAAAATCCAGCGGGCTAAAGCAGCTTCTGAAGCAACGATGGCCCAGGCCCCTGTTGCTCACTGGGCTTTGGAGATCACTGAAGGCCAGAGAGCGACCATTCCGGACACGACCGGCAGGCTTCTTGACAACGGTTTTACTCCTTACATTTACGAGAGTGGCGGGGTTCAGCACTTCCTGATCGGACCATTCACCACCCAGGCTCAAGCGCTTGAGGCCCAGCAAAAGATGAAACTCAAGCCCAAGCTGGACGGTATTGAAACCAACGTGATCGAACTGCCCGCCGCGAAATAGTCTGATACAGCGTCGGGTACCCGCCTGAGCTTAGCTGCCGCTGGCGTTATTCGACGCTTTGTGCAGGAAATATTTGTTCACTCGGCGCACATCAGAGCAACACGACGGCAAGGGCCATCGCCATGAGCAATCACAAGATCGAAATTCGACGCAGCAATGTCGAAAAAATCCTTCTGGGGGCTGAAAAGGTTTTTGCCGAAAAAGGCTTTGCCGGTACGGCGATGGCGGACATTGCGGCGCAAGTCCAGTTGCCACGTTCCAACCTGCATTACTACTTCAGCACCAAGACGGATCTTTACAGCGCGGTATTGCTGGGGTTGCTGGAAGTGTGGAAACAGGATGCGCTTTGTTTCGAGACCTACGACGATCCTCGTCTGGTATTGAGCAGTTACATTCGTGCCAAAATGCACCACTCACGTACCCGGCCCCATGGCTCCAAAGTCTGGGCCAATGAAATGATCCATGGCGCCCCGACCCTGGGTCTTGCACTTGATGCCAGTTTGTATGACTGGGCCAAGATCAAGGAGGCGAAAATTCGCCAATGGGTGCAAGACAAGCGAATCCTGCCTGTTGAGCCGTCCAGCCTGCTGTATATGATCTGGGCATCAACCCAGCATTACGCTGACTTTGACCATCAAGTGATGATCATCAACGATCACCAGCCGTTGTCCGATATCCAGTTTGAACGTGCGGTGCAGACCGTCACCAGCGTGATCCTGCGCGGGATCGGGCTGGAGCCGTAAGCAACCCTGCTTATCGATCGTGTGGGAGCGGGCTTGCTCGCGATGGCATCACCCCGGTGTACCTGACACACCGCATTGCCTGCATCGCGAGCAAGCCCGCTCCCACAGGATTGATTTACGAAGCCACGCAGTACGGGTTACGTGGGTCGTGGTTCCAGTCCAGAAATGGCAGGCCATTGTTGTGTGGCACCATCTCGATACAGTCCTGCACCGGGCAGGTTATCTGGCACAGGTTGCAACCCACACATTCATCGTCGATCACTTCATACCGATGTGTGCCGTCGGCCTGCTTCAAGCTGGCGATGGCCTGGTGCGAAGTATCTTCGCAGGCAATATGGCAGCGCCCGCAACCAATACAGGCGTCCTGATCGATCCTGGCGATAACCTGATAATTGATATCCAGATATTTCCAGTCAGTAGTATTGGCCACTGCACGGCCGGAAAAGTCCTCCAGGCTGGTATAGCCTTGACTGTCCATCCAACGCGACAAACCGTCTTTCATTTCTTCAATAATTCGAAATCCGTGAAGCATCGCTGCGGTGCATACCTGTACCGAGCCACAGCCCAGGGCAATAAACTCTGCAGCATCACGCCAACTGCCAATGCCGCCTATCCCACTGATAGGCAAGCCTTTGGTCAGCGGGTCGCGGGCAATTTCCGCCACCATATTCAGGGCTATCGGCTTGACTGCCGAACCGCAATAGCCGCCGTGGGTGCTCTGGCTGCCCACTACGGGTAGCGCCACCATGCGTTCAAGGTCGACACTGGTGATCGAGTTGATGGTGTTGATCAATGACACCGCATCGGCGCCGCCACGATGGGCCGCCCGGGCGCTAAGTCGCACATCGGTGATATTGGGCGTCAGTTTGACGATCACCGGCAATGAACAGTAGGTCTTGCACCAGCGTGTGACCATTTCCACGTACTCGGGCACCTGGCCCACGGCCGCGCCCATGCCGCGCTCCGGCATGCCGTGGGGGCATCCGAAATTCAGCTCGATGCCATCGGCACCGGTGGCCTCCACCAGTGGCAGGATGTATTTCCAGGACTCTTCTTCGCAGGGCACCATCAGCGACACGATAAGGGCCCGATCCGGCCAGTCCTTCTTGACCTGGGTGATCTCGCGCAAGTTGATTTCAAGGGAGCGATCGGTGATCAGCTCGATATTGTTGATGCCCATGACTTCGCGGTTGGGGCCGTAGTGTGCCGAGTAACGCGAGGACACGTTAACCGCGGCCGGGTCCTCACCCAGGGTTTTCCAGACCACGCCACCCCAGCCTGCCTCGTAGGCTCGTACCACGTTGTAGGCTTTGTCGGTAGGTGGCGCAGACGCCAGCCAGAACGGGTTGGGGGCCTTGATACCGGCGAAAACAATCGAGAGATCGGCCATTTATGCAGCCTCCTGATCAAGCATGAGTTGGGCATGCATGGCTTCTGCGGCCAGCTTGCCGTGTTGCACGGCCTGTACGGTCAGGTCTTGCCCCAGAGAGGTGCAATCGCCTCCGGCATACACACCGGGAATATTGGTGCGCAGGTGTTCGTCTACTTCGATGCGATCGCCCGCGCGCTTGAGTGTTTGCGCCAGCGGATCGCTCAGGGCTGCATCATCAAAGGCCTGGCCTATGGCCTTGAACACCGCGTCTGCGGCCAGCTCGAAGGTTTCACCGGTGGTCACCAGGCGCCCGTCTTCCAGGCGTGTGCGGGCAAAGCGCATGCCGCGCACCTTGCCGGTGTTGTCCAGCAACACGTCCTGTGGCTGTGCCCAGGTCATTAGTCGCACCTGATTGGCCTTGGCAATGTCCTGCTCGTGCCCGGTGGCGCCCATGTCCTGCAGCCCGCGGCGATACACCAGATTCACTTCGCGAGCGCCAAGACGGGCCATTTGCACGCCCATATCGATCGCGGTGTTGCCAGCGCCCAGCACAATGCAGCGCTCGGCCAGGGGTAACCGGGTCAGGTCGTCGCTTTGGCGCAACTCGCGGATGTAGTCGGTGGCAGCCAGCAGCCCCGGAGCATTTTCATGGGGCAAACCCAGCTGGCGACTGGCAGCCAGACCCAGCCCGAGAAATACCGCATCGAATTGCCGGTGCAGTTCGCTCAGGCTCAGGTTGTCGCCCAAGCGCTGGCCGTGGCGCACTTCAATGCCGCCAACCTGCAGGACGAAATCCACTTCGCGCTGGGCAAAATCGTCCACCAACTTGTATTTGGCAATCCCGTACTCGTTAAGCCCGCCGGATTTCTCCCGCGCTTCGAAAATCACCACCTCATGCCCGTGCAGTGCCAGGCGATGGGCGCAAGCCAGCCCCGCAGGTCCGGCGCCGACCACCGCGATGCGTTTGCCGGTGGGCGCGGCACGCTTGAACGGATGCTCGCTGAACTGTGCATGATCGACCGCATAGCGCTGTAACAAACCGATCAGTACAGGCGCGCATTCCTGGCTGTTGTTGCGCACGCAAGCTTGCTCGCACAGTACTTCGGTAGGGCACACCCGGGCACAACTGCCGCCGAGGATATTGGCCGAAAGAATTTTCTGTGCTGCGCCCTGGATGTTTTCCTGTTGGATATTGCGAATAAACGACGGGATATCTATATCGCTGGGGCAGGCATTGACGCAGGGGGCGTCGTAGCAATACAGGCAACGTGAGCTTTCCAACACGGCCTGGCGAGCATTGAGGGGCGGCGCCAGATCGGTAAAGTGGCTGGCCAGCACCTGCGCAGATTCATGGGGGTGGGGTAAATGGTTCAAGGACTTGATCACGGTGCTTACCTCAGGGGTGAGGAGATCTTTGTGCCTCTGTCGGGCAGTGTTTTTATGCTCAGCGTTTAACAGCCACCGGTTGCTGATGCTCGGCGCGCTTTTTCAGCAAGTCGAACACCGCAGGGTAGGCCGGGCGTTCGATATAGCGACCGGCTCCGCGTTCGGCCCGCAGGTCACCGTCAACCCACACCAGGCGACCCTGACTGATGGTATGACTAGGCACACCGCGTACGGTCTTGCCTTCAAAGATGTTGAAGTCGACATTTTGATGGTGGGTTTTGGCGGAAATGGTGCGGGTGCCCTGAGGGTCCCACAGCACCAGGTCGGCATCGGCACCGACCCGGATCGTGCCTTTGCGCGGGTAGATATTGAAGATCTTCGCGGTGTTGGTGGAGGTCAGCGCTACAAACTCCTGCATCGACAGGCGCCCGGTATTCACGCCTTCATCCCACAGCAGCGCCATGCGGTCTTCGATGCCCGCCGTGCCGTTGGGGATCTTGCTGAAATCGTCACGCCCGGCGGCCTTTTGTTCGGCGCAAAAGCAGCAGTGGTCGGTGGCGGTAGTGTGCAGGTTGCCCGATTGCAGGCCGTGCCACAGTGCCTCCTGATGCCCGCGAGGGCGGAAGGGCGGGCTCATCACGTAGCCTGCTGCCGTTTGCCAGTCGGGATGCTGGTACACGCTGTCATCCAGCAGCAAATGCCCGGCCAGTACTTCGCCATATACCGGTTGGCCCTGACTGCGGGCGTAGGTGATTTCGTCGAGTGCTTCACGGGTCGAAACATGCACCAGGTACAACGGCGTACCGAGGGTCTGAGCGATGCGGATCGCCCGGCTGGCCGCTTCGCCTTCCACCTGGGAGGGACGTGACAGCGGATGGGCTTCCGGCCCCGTCATGCCCTGGGCCATAAGTTTGCGTTGCAGGTGGTACACCAGTTCGCCATTTTCGGCATGCACGGTCGGGACCGCACCCAGCTCCAGGCAACGCTCGAAGCTGGCCACCAGGGTGTCGTCTGCGGCCATGATCGCGTTCTTGTAGGCCATGAAATGCTTGAAGCTGTTGATGCCGTGATGGCTGACCAATTCGGCCATTTCTTCACGTACCTGCTCGCTCCACCAAGTGATTGCGATATGAAAGCCATAGTCTGCTGCCGACTTTTCGGCCCAGCCCCGCCACTGATGAAAAGCCTCAAGCAGGGACTGCTGCGGGTTGGGAATGACAAAGTCGATAATCGATGTTGTACCGCCTGCCAGACCGGCCGCGGTGCCACTGAAAAAGTCTTCGCTGGCGACGGTGCCCATAAACGGCAATTGCATATGTGTGTGGGGGTCGATACCACCGGGCATCAGATATTGGCCGCGACCATCGACAACTTCGCAGCCTGGGAGAACATCAAGATCAGTGCCAATCGCGCGGACCAGACCGTCAGCGCAATATACATCCGCACAATAACTTTCATCATGGGTCACAAGCGTAGCGCCACGGATTAACAGCGACATACGGAGTTCCTCGCAGGCTGACCGGCTAGAGCCGGTTCTAACTGTTGTTATTGAAATTTAGTGGGAAGTTTGCATTCCTGCCACTGGTGACAGGAATAAAATCTAGTGGGTTGTTGAAGAATGATCAAACTTTATTTTTAAAGGGGTTAGATATGTATAACTATATGATTTTTAAAGTTAATTATTTTAAATCACCAAAATGATGCACGGCCTCACCATTTTGACGCACTTGACAGGATTCAAATATAAGCGAACTTTCTTATGCGAAATCAGGTGCTTGAGCTTGCGGATGAAGGGAGGTGAGTCGATTAAGTTAATAAGCACGCACCGAAGTGTTTCGTTTGGCGATATAAAAAAACTGATAAAGGCCTTTAACGGGAATGAGAGTCATTTGGCTGGTGTTTAAAACGGTTTTAAAAGCAGCGTGTTGCCAGTCATGCAGGACGGTTTGAGCAGGCGAGGGAAGTAACACGGCACAGTTCTTGATTGTTGCTGCCATGACCGGGCGGGATAGGCAAGTAAGTGTCCAGGCAAGGGAGCGCTTTGTGTCCATACGCAGCGCCAGGCAGTTCAACCAGGAGCAGCACAACAAGAGAGTGATCGACTATGCAACCGAGCAGATCAAAAGTCACCGAACGTAACGGTTTGTACGAACTGGATGCCGGGCCTGAAGTCCTCGATAGCCCCCGGTACAACCACGATATCGCCCCCACCAAAGTTCATGAGCGCACCTGGAACAAGTGGCATATCACTGCCTTGTGGGTCGGCATGTCCATTTGCGTACCCACCTATACCCTGGGCGGGGTTCTGACAGCCTATTTCGGGCTTTCAGTGGGTGAGGCACTGCTGGCGATTCTGCTGGCAAATATCGTGGTATTGATCCCTCTGACTCTCAATGCCTTTGCGGGCACCAAATACGGCATTCCCTTTCCTGTTTTGCTGCGTTCTTCCTTCGGCATTATCGGCTCCAACGTACCGTGTCTGATCCGTGCTCTGGTGGCCTGCGGCTGGTTCGGGATCCAGACACTGTTCGGCGGTCTGGCCATTCACCTGTTTCTGGGCTCGGTGTTCGAGGGCTGGAAAAGCCTGGGGGGTACGGGTGAAGTGATCGGCTTCATGATTTTCTGGGCGCTCAACCTGTGGGTGGTATTGCGCGGTGCCGAGTCGATCAAGTGGCTGGAAACCCTGTCTGCACCCTTGCTGGTACTGGTCGGTCTGGGCCTGCTGGTGTGGGCTCTGCCCAATGTGTCGATGAGTGAACTGCTGGCCCAGCCGCCCAAGCGCCCGGAAGGTGCCAGTGTGTACGGCTACTTCTTTGCCGGCCTGACTGCAATGGTGGGTTTCTGGGCCACCTTGTCCCTGAATATTCCGGACTTCAGCCGATACGCAAAAAGCCAGAAAGACCAGATCCTGGGGCAGATTTTTGGCCTGCCGCTGACCATGTTCCTGTTCGCCGCTCTGGGCGTGGTGATGACGGCAGCGTCCGAAAAACTGGTAGGCGTTACCGTATCCGACCCGGTCAGCCTGATCGGCCATATCCAGAGCCCGGGCTGGGTGGCATTGGCCATGGCGCTGATCATCATCGCCACGCTGTCGACCAATACGGCGGCCAATATTGTGTCGCCCACCAATGACTTCCAGAACATCGCTCCCAAGTTGATCAACCGCACCACGGCAGTGATCTTGACCGGCCTGGTGGGCTTGGCGCTGATGGCTCATGAATTGCTGAAGAAACTCGGCCTGCTGGTCTCGGATGTGAGCCTGGAAACCGTGTACTCCAACTGGTTGCTGGGTTACTCCAGCCTGCTTGGGCCGATTGCCGGGATCATGGTTGTCGACTATTTCGTTATCCGTCAGCAAAAACTCGACCTTGCCGGGCTGTACCGTGACGGGGTGTACCCGGCCTGGAACTGGAAGGGATTTATCGCTTTTGGTGTACCTGTGGCGCTGACGTTGCTGTCGTTGGGCAGCAGTGCCTTCAGCTGGTTCTATGACTTCGGCTGGTTTACCGGGTCGTTGCTCGGGGCCGTGATTTATTACGGGTTGTATCGCCTGAACAGTCAGCAAGCAGAAACCGTCAAAGGCACGGTTTGAAGCGCCTTCCTATAAAAACTGCCTGAGGAAACTATCATGAACGCCGCACACGACCTTCAGCAGCACCGCGCGCCATTAATCAACGGCGAGCGCCTGTGGGCCTCGTTAATGGAACTGGCCCAGCTGGGTGCCACGGTAAAGGGCGGTGTATGCCGCCTGGCCCTGACCGACCTGGACCGCCAGGCCCGGGATATTTTTGTACGCTGGTGTGAGGACGCCGGTTGCACCGTCAGCGTGGACGCCGTGGGCAATATCTTTGCCCGCCGCCCGGGGCGTAATCCGGATTTGCCGCCGGTGATGACCGGCAGCCATATCGACACCCAGCCCACCGGCGGCAAGTTCGACGGCTGCTTTGGCGTACTGGCCGGGGTTGAAGTACTGCGCACCCTCAACGACCTCAATGTCGAGACCGACGCGCCGCTGGAAGTGGTGGTGTGGACCAATGAAGAAGGCTCACGCTTTGCGCCGTGCATGATGGGTTCCGGGGTTTTTGCAGACAAGTTTACCCTTGAAGAAACCCTGGCCAAAACCGATGCCCAGGGCGTGACCGTGGGTGAGGCCCTGAATGCAATTGGCTATGCTGGCAGCCGCCAGGTCAACGGCCACCCGGTGGGGGCCTACTTTGAAGCTCACATCGAACAGGGGCCGATTCTGGAGGACGAGCGCAAAACCATCGGCGTCGTACTTGGCGCCCTGGGGCAGAAATGGTTCGACCTCAACCTGCGCGGTGTAGAAGCCCATGCCGGGCCTACGCCCATGCACCTGCGCAAGGATGCATTGGTCGGGGCGGCGGCCGTGGTTGCCGCCGTCAACAAGGCAGCTCTTGGCCATCAACCCCACGCCTGCGGGACCGTGGGTTGCCTGCAAGCCTATCCGGGCTCGCGCAATGTTATCCCCGGTGAAGTGCGCATGACCCTGGACTTCCGGCATTTGCTGCCCGAGCGGCTGGACTCGATGATCGAGCAAGTGCGTGGGGTGATTGAAGCCACCTGCGAGGAGCATGGCCTGAGTTTCGAACTGACTCCCACAGCAGACTTTCCGCCGCTGTACTTCAACCCTGATTGCGTCAACGCCGTGCGGGATGCGGCCAATGAGTTGGGCTTGTCGAACATGGATATCGTCAGCGGGGCAGGGCACGATGCTATCTTCCTGGCCGAGTTGGGTCCGGCAGGGATGATATTTGTGCCCTGTGAAGGCGGCATCAGCCACAACGAAATCGAAAACGCCGATCCCAAGGATCTGGCAGCGGGATGCGCGGTATTGCTTAAGGCAATGTTGGCGGCGTCGAAAACCGTAGGTAGTCGTTGAGAAGCGTAGCGAGGCTGCGATGGGTTGCACTGCAACCCTGGGCTTTGTCCAAAAGCGAAGGGCCTGCGGCAGCGGCTACAGGTTTTGTGGTGACTGATCCGGCCCCTATCAACTTGATTGTGACGTGGCTGGGTAAATGTGTGCCTGATCAATCATTCGGAAGGTGTTTTCTGTACCGGGGCATTTGTGCAGCAATTGCGCAGCCTGGCGTCTTTTTTCGAGGTGGTGTTCTACGTCGAAAATGGTCAGTGAATTGCGCCTACCCGGGACGTAGTCAGTCAGCCGGGATCTATCTACAAGAGAAGAAATAAGACAGACGCCCCAACCTGTGGGAGCGGGCTTGCTCGCGATGCAAGCACTGCGTTCTGTCAGGCAAATCGCGGTGTTGCCATCGCGGGCAAGCCTGCTCCCACTGATGCGCAGGGCGTCAGCCCTGCCAACCACCCCCCAACGCCGTCAATAACCCTACGCTGGCCTGTAACTGTCGGGTGTGCAATGCCTGCACCTGGCGCTGGGCCTGCAGGGCGGCAGTCTGTGCGGTGACTACGTCCAGGTAACTCACCGCACCGGCTTCATAGCTGTGAGTGGCGATTGCCCGGGTGTGTTCGGCGGCGTTGGCTGCAGCCTGTTCATCGAGGCTTTCCTGTTGCAGGTCTCGCAGCTGGGCGAGGTTGTCTTCAACTTCACGCACCGCGTGCAGCACCTGGCTACGGTAATGAGCTGATGCTTCTGCAAATTCGGCCCTGGCCTGGCGTTCCTGGCCATCGAGCCTGCCGCCGTCAAAAATCGGCAGGTTGACCAACGGCCCCAACGCCCAGAACCTGTTACCGGCAGACAGCAAATTGCCGCTACCCTGGGTTTGCCCGCCAAGCAGGCCGGTCAGGCTGAAGTCCGGGTACCAGGCGGCCTTGGCTACGCCGATCCCGGCATTGGCGGCGAAAACCCGGCGCTCGGCCGCGGCGATGTCGGGCCGCCGTTGCAGCAGGGTACTGGGCAGGGTGCGCGGTTGATCAGGCAGGTTTAGCGTTTGCGAGTTGGCCACCAGCTGAAAGTTGCTGGCAGGTTCGCCCACCAGTTCACCGATGGCGTGTTCGGTCAGGTTGCGTTGGGCGCGGACGTCATCCAGCTGCGCCTCGGCTTCGGCCAGTTGGCTTTGGGCACGGGTCAGGTCGAGTTCCGAGGCGATCTGCCCCTGATAGCGCGAGCGGGTCAGTTGCAGGGCCTGAGCGTAATCATCCAGCGAGCGGGTGAGGATTTGCTGCTGCGCATCCAGCCCGTCAAGTTGCACATACAGGCTGGCCAATTGGCGTTGCAGGCTCAAACGCGCGACGGCCAGGTCATCCGCCGAGGCCTGGGCTTGAGCATCGCCCGCCGCCACCTGATTGCGGATTTTGCCCCACAGGTCGAGGTCGAAATTCAACGCAAATCCCGCCGTATTGCTGTTGTAGACCGATGGCTGAGTACTGCCGCGCAATGGACGGTTGTCCGATTGACGCTGGCGCAACGGCTGGCCACTGGCGGTAATTTGTGGGAACAGCCCAGCGTGCAACTGGCTGGCATACGCCTGCGCCGCATCGAAGTGGGCCAGTGCCGCGGCCAGATCCGGATTGGCCTTGAGCAACTGCTGTTGCAGGCTGTTCAGGCGTTCATCCTGGTATACCCGCCACCACTGTGGTGAGAGCTGGTCGGCAGGTTGCGCGCTGTGCCACGGGCCGTCGCTGGTTTGCTCACGGTAGTGCTCGGGCAACTTGAGGTCGGGTGCCTTGTAGCCTGGTGCCAGTGAGCAACCCTGCAACGCCAGGGTCAGTAACAGGGCGCTGCGTTTAAGCCTTGGCTGCATGGGGGGCTCCTGCGTCGGCCAGCTTGACCGAGTCGCCTTCGCGCAAGGCGTCGGGCGGATTGTCGATGACGGTGTCGGTGGCCGTAAGGCCTTGATCGATCACCAGTCGTTCGCCCAGATCAAGGCCGATATGGATCGTTTGCAAATGCACATGCCGGGCCTTGTCGAGCACTGCCACCTGTGTGCCCTGGGCACGGAAAATCAGGGCGCTGGCCGGGATACTGACGCCATGGGTATCGGCCGGGATCGACAGCAGCGCCTCGGCATAGTCGCCGGGCATCAGCGCGTCACCAGGGTTGAGGGCGACGAACTGGGCCATCAGGGTGCCGGAGCGCTGGTCAATTGCTGTCGAGTTGCCGATCAGTTTTGCATTGAACATTTGCCCCGGATGTTCCGGCACACTGAGTTGTACCTGCATGCCGGGGCGGATCACGCTGGCGTAGTTCTGTGGCACTGGCACATACAGGCGCAGTTGGTGCGTGTCGGCAAGATCGAACAGCTCGGTATCGCTGTCGGTGTCGGCCTTGATCAACTGGCCGATATCGGTATTGCGCGCGGTGATGGTGCCGGCAAAAGGTGCGCGAATGGTCTTGTAGGCTTCCAGCGTCGACAGTCGTGCGTAATCCGCCTCAGCGGCTTGGGCATTGGCCTTGGCGGCGGCAGCATTGGACAGCTTTTCGTCAGCCTCCTGGCGCGACACCGAATGGCTTGCCAGCAGATTTTGCCAGCGTGTGGCCGTGGTGGCCGCGAGCCGGGCGTTGGCTTGCTCCTGGAGCATATGGGCGCGGGTCTGCGCCAGTTGCTGATCCAGATCCGGACTGTCGATAACCGCCAGGACCTGCCCGGCCTTGACCTTGCTGCCAATGTCGGTTTGCCAGCTTTGCAGGTAGCCGTTGACCCGGGCATGGATCGGCGCCTTGCTCCAGGCCTCCAGATGCGCGGGCAGGCGCAGGGTATCGCCATGGGCGTTCTGCAGGGGCTGGAATACGTTGACAATCGGCAGTGCGGCCGCTTCGGTCCATTGGCTCACCGCGTGCTCATGGCGACTGCGGGCGGCCAGCCCATTGGCGACCAGCAAGGCGGCCAGGGTCAGGCCACCGATGCCCAGGTATATCAAGCGCTTGCGCGAGGGTTTTTGATCAGACGACATGGGAAGTTTCTCCAGCAGCAGCTCGATTTTTTTCACGGCCGTGCACCAGGCTAAATACCACGGGCACGAACAGCAGGGTGGCAACGGTGGCTAGCATCAGACCGCCAATAACGGCGCGTCCCAGGGGGGCGTTCTGTTCTTCTGACAAGGCCAGCGGGAGCATGCCGATCATCATCGCCAGTGCAGTCATGCACACGGGTCTGAAACGTGTATAGCCCGCTTCCATTGCGGCCTTGAGAGCGTCGCCATGTTCGGCCAGGCGTTCGCGGCAGAAGCTCACCACCAGGATCGAGTTGGCGGTAGCCACCCCCATGCACAAAATAGCCCCGGTCAAGGCGGGCACCGACAGCGAGGTGCCACTGAGAAACAGCATCCACACAATCCCGGCCAGGGCCGCGGGCAGGGCAGTGATGATCACGAACGGATCGACCCAGGACTGGAAGTTGACCACGATCAGCAAGTAGATCAGCACCACCGCGCCGAGCAGGCCGAAGCTCAGACCGCTGAAGGCTTCATGCAGGGCATCGATCTGGCCGTGAAGGCTGATGATTGCGCCTTTGGGCCGCAGGTTGGCTGCGCCATCAATCACTTTTTGCACATCGGCCGCCACCGAGCCCAGATCGCGACCCTGAATATTGGCGTAGAGGTCCAGCGTCGGCTGAATGTTGTAGTGAGTGACCACGGCCGGGCTTTGCACACGGCTGATAGTCGCCAGCCCGCCCAGGATTTGTGACTGGCCGTTACTGCCGGTCACGGGCAGGGCTTCGAGGGCCGGCAGGCTGTCCAGACGATACTGCGGCGTTGCGGCTACCACACCATAAGACACACCGTTCTGCGGGTTGAGCCAGAAGGTCGGTGCCACCTGGGAGCTGCCCGCCAGGGAGGCCACCATGCTGTTGGTCACATCCCGTTCGGTAATCCCCAGGCCATTGGCGCGCAGGCGGTCCACCTTGACCTGCAGCGACGGGTAACCCACCGACTGCTGAATACGCAGGTCGGCAATTCCCGGTACATGTTGCAGGCGACGTTGCAGCTCCAGGGCATAGGCGCGGTTGGCCTCGTCGTCACGCCCGGAAATTTTCACGTCCAGCGGAGCCGGTGCTCCGAAATTGAGGATCTGGGTGCTGATATCTGCAGGCATAAAGGCAAACTGGCTGCCGGGGAAACTCTCCGGCAGGGCTTCTCGCAAGCGTTTTACATAGTCGGCCGTCGGGCTGTGGCCTTCTTTAAGGGTGACCTGAATATCACCGTCCTGCGGGCCGATTGTGCCACTGCTGCTGTAGGCCATATCGATGCCGCTAAGCGGAATGCCGATATTGTCGATCACTGTGTCCAGTTGCTCGGCGGGGATGATTTCTCGAATCCGTGACTCAATGCGATCGAAGTCCGCAGCGCTTTCTTCGATGCGAGTGCCCAGCGGCAAGCGCACATGCAAGGCCAGGGCACCGGCATCGGTGGCCGGGAAAAAGTCCTGGCCCAGGCTTGGCAGCAAGGCAAAGGAGGCCAGTACACAGGCCATAAAACCCAGCAGAAAGCGTTTGCGATTGGCCAGGGCCAGTTCCAGTACGGCGTAGTAAGCGTCCCGTACTGCCGAAAAACGGCGCTCGAATCCCGCCTGAAAGCTTTAGCAGTGCACGCACTGGTGCCGAGTGCTGGCGGGTGTGCTGATCGCCCTCGTGATGGTTGATGTAGCCGTCTTCCGGGTGATGCCCTGAACCTTGTTCCGGCACATGTGGCTTAAGCAGAAACATCGCTAGGGTCGGCACCAGAGTGCGCGACAGAATAAAGGAACTGCCCATGGCGAAAATCACCGACAGCGCCATCGGCCGGAACAGATAGCCAGCAATGCCCTGCAACATGAACATCGGCACAAACACGATGCAAATACACAGCAGCGACACGAACGCCGGGCCGACAATCTGCTTGGCGCCGTCCAGGATCGCATCGCGCACCGACTTGCCTTGCTCGAGGTGCCAGTTAATGTTCTCGATGGTTACTGTGGCATCGTCCACCAGAATCCCCACGGCCAGCGCCAGCCCGCCAAGGGTCATGACGTTGAGCGTTTGCCCGCTCAGGGCCAGCAGGGCGATGGCCGACAGCACGGCGAGGGGGATCGACACGGCAATGATCAGGGTTGAACGCCAGCTGCCGAGGAACAGCAGAATCATCGCGCTGGTCAGCAGGGCGGCAATGATGCCTTCCTGAGCCACGCTGCCCACCGATTGCTTGACGAACACCGAAGCGTCGCCCAGCAACGAGGTTTTCAGCGACGGTGGCAGGGTTTCGTTGATACGCGGCAGCATTGCGCGAATGCCGTCGACGATCGACAGGGTGGAGATATTGCCGTTTTTCAGCGCCGGCATCAGCACCGCACGATGGCCGTCGACGCGCACGATATTGGTTTGCGGCGGCGAGCCGTCACGTACGTGGGCCACCTGGCCAATGGTGATCAGGGCGCCATTGACGGTCTTGATCGGCAGGTCATTGAGTTCGTCGATGGCCTTGGGGCTGTTGTTGAGCAACACCGTGTATTCATAGGTGCCAAGCTTGGCGGTGCCCACCGGGATGATCTGGTTTTGCGCTGCCAGGGCATTGCCCACATCCTGTGCGGACAGGCCTTTGGCAGCCAGTGCCTGGGGGTCAAGGTCGAGGGTGATCTGACGCTGCTTGCCACCCATCGGCGTCGGCATGGCCAGGCCCGGCAGGGCGCTCAGGGGCAGGCGGATATTGTTCTGCACCAGGTCGCGGATTTTGGCTTCCGAAAGTGTCGGGCTGGAGAACGCCAGTTGCAGGATCGGCACCGTGGACGCGCTGTAATTAAGGATTAGTGGCGGGGTAATCCCCGGCGGCATCTGCTTGAGCACGGTCTGTGACACGGCGGTCACTTGCGCGTTGGCGGTGCGAATATCGACGCCGGGCTGGAAGAAAATTTTCACGATGCCCATGCCGGGCAATGACTGCGACTCGATATGTTCGATGTCGTTGACCGTGGTACTCAGCGAGCGTTCGTAGGTGTAGATCACCCGGCCGGCCATGTCGGCAGGTGCCAGGCCGGTGTATTGCCAGACCACGGCGACTACCGGAATGCCAATATCAGGAAATACATCAGTAGGGGTCCGCACAGCGGCAAGTGGCCCGATGATGCAGATGAAAATGGCCAGCACGATAAACGTGTACGGCTTGTGCAGTGCGGTCTTTACCAGCCCGAGCATGCCAGAACCTCCGAGGAGTGGAATTGCAAACCTCGGCAGTCTCACCGCTCAAACCTAACGTTCAGCTTTCAGCAACGTGAAGGATCCTTTAGGAAAGGGCTGAAATTCCCTTCATTTTCATTCATTTGGCGCAAGGCGCGAGGCGCCGCAAGCTTGCGGCCTACTCTATTGTTTCGAGGCTCGACTGCGATGAACCTTAAACCGCTTCTGCTGATTCCGTCCCTGAGCCTGGTGCTGTTGCTGTCGGCTTGTGCAGGGCCCATGCCCAAGCAGGACCCGGGCGAAGCCTGGATCGGACTGAAAGAAGAGGGCAACAGTGACCTGATGGCCGAACGTGTAGACGGCAAAAGCATCAACGATGGCCGCTATTTTGAAGTCACGCCTGGTGCCCACCGGCTGGACGTGACCCTGTATGAAGGTGCCACGGGTGATGAAAACCAGGTGGATTGCCAGGGCAAGGTCAACTACAGCGGGTTTAAAGCGGGTGAGCATTACGAATTGATCGAATCGAGCCTGGGGCCTGAAGTGAGTGCACGCCTGGTGGATGGCCACGGCAAGGAAGTGGCCCACACGGCGGACTTCACCTGTATGCCGGGGTGAGATTGCGATCCCTGTAGATACGCTGTTGCCGGTCAACCCTCCCTGTGGGAGCGAGCCTGCTCGCTCCCACAGTTGAAATGTCCTTCAGACTTTGTAGCCACTGCCGAAGGAACGAGGGCATCAAGTGAACGATTTGACGATTTTGCCCAGGGTCTCCATGGCCTTTTCGCAGGCAGCGTCCCATGGGCTGCCGTAGTTCAGGCGGATGCAGTTTCTAAAACGTTGGGTAGCCGAGAAGATCGGCCCCGGCGCAATGCTGATACCTTGGGCCAACGCCATCTGAAACAGCTTGAGCGAGTCCATTTGCTCGGGCAGCTCCAGCCACAGAAAGTACCCTCCCGATGGCTGGCTGACCCGGGTTTGTGCCGGGAAATAACGCCCTATCGCTGCCAGCATCGCGCTTTGCTGCTCTTCCAGGGCATAGCGTAATTTACGCAGGTGGCGGTCATAGCCGCCATGTTGCAAATAGTCGGCAATCGCCGCCTGGGCCGGCATGGAGGCGCACAGCGAGGTCATCAGTTTAAGCCGCTCGATTTTCTGCGCGTAACGCCCCGCAGCCACCCAGCCAATGCGATAGCCCGGGGCCAGGCTTTTGGCAAACGAGCCGCAATGCATCACCAGCCCTTCGGTATCAAACGCCTTGGCCGGCTTGGGCGGGTGCTGACCGTAATACAGCTCGGCATACACATCGTCTTCGATCAACGGCACCTGATGGTCACTCAGCAACTTCACCAGTGCCTGTTTCTTGGCCTCTGGCATGGTCGCGCCAATCGGGTTCTGAAAGCTGGTCATGCACCACACGGCCTTGATCGGGTGGCGCTCAAGGGTTTGTGCCAGCACGCCGAGGTCGATGCCATCTCGCGGGTGCACCGGGATTTCCACGGCCTTGAGCTTGAGCCGTTCCAGCACTTGCAGGCAGGCGTAGAACGCCGGGGCTTCGATGGCCACCAGATCACCGGGTTCGGTGACGGCCTGCAGGCACAGATTGAGGGCCTCCAGCGCGCCATTGGTGATCAGCAGTTCCTCCATCGGCAGCATCAGCCCGCCGACCATATAGCGCAGGGCGATTTGCCGGCGTAATTGCGGGTTGCCGGGGGACATGTCGGTCACCACCATGCGCGGGTCCATTTCGCGGCTGGCGGTGGCCATCGAGCGGGCCAGGCGTTGCAAAGGGAACAGCATCGGGCTGGGGAAGGCCGAGCCAAAGGGTACGGTGTGCGGATCCTTGATCGAGTCCAGCACCGAAAACACCAGGGCGCTGACATCCACCTGGGTGGACTCGGTGACGTGGCTGCTGAACACTGGCTCGCAAAACGGACTGGGTGCATGGGTGTTGACGAAATAGCCTGAGCGCGGCTTGGCCCGGATCAAACCGCGACGCTCCAGCAAATAATAGGCTTGAAAAACCGTCGAGGGGCTGACGCCGTAGGTCTGGCTGGCATAGCGCACCGAAGGCACGCGCTGGCCGGGGCCGAGCACCCCGGAGCGAATCAGTTCGGCAATATCGTCGGCAAATTTTTCGTAGCGTTTCATGGAATAAGGCTCGGTCCGGCGTTGGGTTACTGGCGGGGCAATGGTGTGGGAGCGGGCTTGCTCGCGATGGCCTGACTGCGATTTGTCTGACACACCGCAGCGATCCTGTCGCGAGCAAGCCCGCTCCCACACAAAGTATTTGCAGCTTAACGGTTCAGCGGGGCAACAAAACGGCTTTTGGCCACACTGCGTACGCTCGGTTCATCAGTGTCAGTGACCACAAACTCGATGGTCTGCGAGCTGCTTTTCGGGCGCTCGGCCAGCAGGGCCACAGACACCGGTACGTCGACAATCTCGCCGGGGGCCAGGGTCAGTTCGGTTTTACCCTGCAACTGGAACGCCTCGCCGTCCTGCAACGAAACCCGGTAGTGCTGAGGCTCCTGGGTCTTGTTGATGATTTTCAGGCTGTAAATGTTCTCGATCTGGCCCTGGCTGTTTTCACGGAACAGGCCGCGGTCCTTGATCACATCCAGGGACACCATGGTGCGCATATTCAGCGCCATCACCAGCGCGCCGATCATCACCACCAGCACCACGGCATAGCCGATCAGCCGCGGGCGCAGCAGATGGGTCTTGCCGCCTTGCAATTCGTGCTCGGAGGTATAACGCACCAGGCCCGGAGCGTAACCCATTTTCTCCATCACCGAGTCGCAGGCATCGATACAGGCCGCGCAGCCGATGCACTCCATCTGCAAGCCATCGCGAATATCTATCCCGGTGGGGCATACCTGCACACACATATAGCAATCGATGCAATCACCCAACCCGGCCTGCTTGGGTTCGACCCCGCGTTTGCGCGGGCCGCGGTTTTCGCCGCGGGCCACATCATAGGAAATGGCCAGGGTGTCCTTGTCGAACATCACGCTCTGGAACCGTGCATACGGGCACATGTGCATGCACACTGCCTCGCGCAGCCAGCCGGCGCTGATATAGGTGGCGCCGGTGAAAAACAGCATCCAGAACAGGCTGATACCGGCGATCTCCAGGGTCAGCAGCTCTGTGGCCAGTGGCCGTACCGGGGTGAAATAACCGACAAAGGTCAGTGCCGTCATCACGCTGATGGCCAGCCACAACGAGTGCTTGGCCGTTCGGCGCAGGATCTTGTTCAGGCGCCAGGGCGCTGCTTGCAGCTTTATGCGCTGGTTTCTGTCACCTTCGGTGATCTTTTCGCACCACATAAACAGCCAGGTCCAGGTGCTCTGCGGGCAGGTGTAGCCACACCATACGCGCCCGGCAAATACCGTGATTGCAAACAGGCCAAAGGCGGCAATGATCAGCAGTGCCGAAAGCAGGATGAAATCCTGCGGCCAGAAGGTAGCGCCGAATATATGAAACTTGCTTTCAGACAAGTCCCACAGCACTGCCTGACGGCCGTCCCAGTTGAGCCATACGGTGCCAAAGAACAGTAAAAACAACAGGCCTGCTCCCACGATTCGCAGGGTGCGAAACAGGCCGGTGAAACTGCGGGTATGAATCAGGTTGTCGCTGGACTTGTTATTGGTTTTTGCGGCTCTTGGTCGGGGAGCCTCAAATGATTCAAGTATCTGGACGGGAATTTGTTCGCTCATGGTCTTTCGCTCATCAGCCTCCATCAGGCCCGAGCACTATGCCCAGCGAACTGTTTGCATAACAGACTCAGTTATTTGAATTAATAGCGGATCAGATGGCGCTTTCAGGCGGCCTGCGACAATCGGCTGCACCCGAGGTTCTGCCCCGGTTTTGCTGGCTTTGCACGCCTGTAACGCAGTTGGGTGGTACAGGGGGTGATCGGGGTCAAGAAAATCTGCGAATCACGGTCTGATGGGTTGTGATGACTTGTGCATGTCAGCCCCACATGCGGCCTTGATAAAGGCTTGATCGAGGGTGCTGGCCTGATAGTGATATTTGAACGCTTCACCGTCTTCAAAGTGTAGGAATTTCTGTTGGCTGATCATGTAAAAGCCTTGGCAGTTTTCGCTGATTTCATCGACATTGTGCGAGGACACAAGGATTGCCGCCCCGTCCTGTGCCGCACCGCGCAGGCATTGCCAGATATGAAAGCGAAATTCCGGATCTACCCCTGCAGTGGGTTCATCCAAAATGTAGAAATCAGCTGCGACCGACAGCAGTGAAACGGTGAAGAACCAGCGTTTTTCACCGTAACTGCACAGAGAGGATTTTTTGCTCCAGATCTCGTTGTAGCGGTCAAGGATTCGAGGGCTCCAACGGGCCAGCTTCTCTTGTATATGGCATTTGTTGATGGGGGCGGGCGAGCAGAGTAAGGCCGTCATTTTGAAAATGTCATACATGCG
This sequence comes from Pseudomonas sp. FSL R10-1339, assembly GCF_009600545.1. Taxonomy (NCBI): domain Bacteria; kingdom Pseudomonadati; phylum Pseudomonadota; class Gammaproteobacteria; order Pseudomonadales; family Pseudomonadaceae; genus Pseudomonas; species Pseudomonas sp. FSL R10-1339. The sequence continues at coordinate 67,704 of NZ_WIVQ01000013.1, forward strand.
CAACGCGGGAGGTGTCATTAGCGTCTGAGATAAATAAAGTTGTTGAGTAAAAGGGTTTGTGATCTGGCCATTATCTGGTTTTTTTAAACCGCATAAAATATCAAAGAACGTGGTCTTGCCTGCACCATTAGGTCCTAGTAAACCAGTCATTGAGCCTGAGCAAACCTGCAGGCTAGCTTGGCTGAAAAGCGGTTTTTCTGGGTAGCGGAAATCAATGCAGTCTGCCTGTAAAATACTCATTAGTAGCGGCTCCATACTGGATTGATACGCAAGTACTTGCAGGCCAATAACAAGGCGATGATGAAGGTCGCAAAAATGCTGATAATGATTTTCCATAGCGGTTGTATGCCCTGTTGCATAATGCTTTTGCCAAGGCTTAGAGGGTTGAATAATTCAATTGGGAAATAGGTGGGTTCAGGAAGGGCAGCTTGTGCTACCCCGAGGGCAAGCATGATAAAAGATAAGATTGAAAAAACAGCGTTGGCCGTTTGGAAGTTGAGTGGTAGTGCGGTAATGAGCAGGCCGGGTGAGCAGAATAAAATAAAGCAACTATAAAATCGGATCATGAGTATTGAGGCTTCATAAGTGGAGTAACCCCCAAAAGGGAGCCGTGTCATCATGTAAAAAAACAAGCAGTACAAGCAGGCGATTGTGGAGTAAGCGATGAGTTGCGCTATCAGGAACACTGCTCTGGCGTGTGGCGTATAAATGAATGAACGGATGAAACCACTTTCTCGACGGCCAATGATATAAAAAGAAAATCCAAAGAACGCTACGCTTGAAGATATATAGGCATAAAACCATGCGGTGACAGCGCTGTAATCTTGATTGAAATTATCGTCTCCTTTCGAGTAGATCAGCAGATAGAAAACAGCACCGGGCGACAGTAATATCCAGAACAGTGCAGTCGGTTCCTTGAGCTGTTCCTTGATAAAAATCATAGCCAGTTGAAAGGCTCGAGATCCTGTATTCTTGTGCATGTGGTACCTGCTAAGGAAAGAGCATCTTTGTAGATTTAATACCTGCCTTGAAGTTTGTCAAAAATATGCACATCTTGTTTAAGATTGCTCCTACAGTAGTCGTATAGTTTTCCCTATAGCTTATTAAGGCTTCCTGAAACCTTTGCGATGATCTTATTTCATTTGCGTGAGGGCTTTTATATGCTTCGCCTGAAAATATTAAAAAATTTCAAATGCTTGTGAATGTTTGTTTGTTTTTGGTAGGGCCTGTTTTAAAGAATACTTGTAAGCCCGCTCTGTAGTACGGGTATGACTTTTTTTCAAAAAAAGCGACGAGCGGCATGCTGTTTGAATGTGCGCTGCCATACCGCTCCTTGTTATTTGCCGTAATTAGAACTTTTCAGTCTTTACCTTTCGCGGCACTTGCTCACAGGGCGGGTCACCCATGGGTTGCGGGTCACGCTCGGGCGGCTCCTGTTGCGGTTGTGGCCCGGGAACGGGCGGCAAAGCTGGCTGGTCGATATTGGGGTCAGGGGTTTCAGGTGCAATGGGGATACTCATCACGATGACCTCTCGGTGGCGGGATGTAGAGGGCTGTCGGACGGTTGACCGTGTGATGGCAGGTTTGATTCCGCTCACGTGACCGACGGCGCACTGCGCTGCGCGTACCGCAATATTTGCATGGGTTTTGCATAAACCAAGGGTAATTAGCCCTCACGGGGTGCCCCACAAGAGCTAGTCTTGGTGGGACTGTGGATTCAGGACATAGGCCAAGTCGAAGACCGAAACGTATGCACAGGCATGCACAACCTTTACCAGACGGAGAGCAGCATGAGTTCGAGCATGGATACTGGTAAAGGTAAAGACTCGCTGTTACCCGCCCCTACGGACATCGACGCACTGACCAAAGCCGAACACCCCGATCCGTTTGCGGTGCTGGGGCCTCACGCCGATGCTGCAGGCGGGCAGTTTGTCCGGGCTTTTTTGCCCGGCGCGGTCAGTGTCAATGTACTCGCCAGGGATACCGGTGAAGTACTCGGGCGCCTTGATGACGCACAAGTCACCGGCCTTTTTGTCGGGCATTTCACACAGGCGCGGCCGTACTTGCTCCAGGTTGATTGGGGCAATGCCGTGCAAACCAGCGAAGATCCTTACAGTTTTGGTCCGTTGTTGGGTGAGATGGACTTGTACCTGTTTGCCGAAGGCAACCACCGTGATTTAAGCAGCTGCTTCGGGGCGCAATTGCTGGAGGTTGATGGCGTGCCGGGGGTGCGCTTTGCCGTGTGGGCGCCAAATGCGCGGCGGGTGTCTGTGGTAGGCGATTTCAATGGTTGGGATGGCCGTCGCCACCCCATGCGCCTGCGCCACGCCAACGGCGTGTGGGAGCTGTTTGTGCCGCGCCTGCAGGCGGGCGAGGCGTACAAATACGAAATCCTTGGCGCCCACGGCATCTTGCCGCTCAAGGCCGACCCTGTGGCGCTGGCCACTCAGTTGCCGCCTGATACGGCGTCGAAGGTGGCGTCACCCCTGGCCATCGACTGGCAGGATGGTGACTGGATGCAAGCCCGTGAGCAGCGTCAGCGCCGTGACGCACCGTTGTCAATTTACGAGTTACATGCAGGGTCATGGCAGTGCGAGACCGATGATGTTGGCGACATCGAGCGTCAGTACACCTGGCCCGAGCTGGCCGAGCGCCTGATCCCTTACGTGCAGCAACTGGGTTTCACCCATATCGAGCTGATGCCGATCATGGAACACCCGTTTGGAGGCTCCTGGGGCTATCAGCCTCTGTCACAATTTGCGCCGACGGCCCGCTATGGTTCGCCTGATGATTTTGCCGCGTTCGTCAATGCCTGTCATATGGCCGGTATCGGTGTGATTCTGGACTGGGTACCAGCGCATTTCCCCAACGATACCCATGGGCTGGCGCAGTTTGATGGCACGGCACTGTACGAATACGCCAACCCTCTTGAAGGTTTTCATCAGGACTGGAACACCCTGATTTACAACCTGGGCCGTACCGAAGTGCATGGTTTTATGCTTGCCTCGGCCTTGCACTGGCTCAAGCACTTTCATGTCGACGGGTTGCGGGTGGATGCGGTGGCGTCCATGTTGTACCGCGACTATTCGCGCAAGGCTGGTGAGTGGGTGCCCAACCGGCATGGCGGGCGGGAAAACCTCGAAGCGATAGAATTTTTGCGCCATCTCAATGATGTGGTTGCCTACGAGGTACCAGGCGCGCTGGTGATTGCCGAAGAGTCCACGGCCTGGCCCGGCGTCAGCGAGAGCACCGATCAGGGCGGGCTGGGGTTTTCCTACAAATGGAACATGGGCTGGATGCACGATTCGCTGCATTACATCCAGCAAGACCCGGTGTACCGCGCCCATCATCACAACGAACTGAGCTTTGGCCTGGTGTACGCCTGGACCGAGCGCTTTATCCTGCCGATCTCCCACGATGAAGTGGTGCACGGCAAACACTCGCTGATCGACAAGATGCCCGGTGATCGCTGGCAGAAATTCGCCAATCTGCGTGCTTACTTGAGTTTTATGTGGGCACATCCGGGTAAGAAACTGCTGTTTATGGGCTGCGAATTCGGCCAGTGGCGTGAATGGAATCATGATCAGCAACTGGACTGGTATTTACTGCAATACCCCGAGCACCGGGGGGTGCAAAAACTGGTTGGCGACTTGAATCGTTTGTACCGCGAGCAGCCAGCGCTGTATGAGCAGGATGATGTATCGCAGGGTTTCCAGTGGTTGATTGGCGATGACGCAGCCAACAGCGTTTATGCGTGGCTACGCTGGAGCAAGGACGGTTCGCCCTTGCTGGTGGTGACCAACTTTACCCCGGTACCGCGCGAAGGTTATCGGATCGGTGTGCCATTTGCCGGTACCTGGCAGGAGGTTATCAACAGTGATTCGGCGATCTATGCCGGTTCCGATTATGGCAACGGCGGCGGGGTGGTGACCCAGGAGGTAGCCAGCCATGGTCAGGGCGTATCGCTGGCCTTGAATCTGCCGCCGCTGGGGGTGCTGATATTGCGGCCGGTGACGGGGTAGAGCAACAGCGCCCTTACCCCAGGCCTCACCCTCGGGAGAGGGTTGGGGTGAGGGCAGGCGGGCACCTCGGTATTACAGATGCACCTCAACCGCCAACGGTAAATGATCGGATAAATGGCTCCACGGCTTATTGCCAAGGATCTCTGGATTTTGGCTGCGAGCATTGCGCAAGTAGATACGATCCAGACGCAGAAGTGGCCAGCGCGCGGGATAGCTCTTGGCCACTTGGCCGTGATGGCGCTCAAACACCTCATGCAGGTCGTCACGCTGGCGCAGGGCAGCATTGCCTTGCTGCTTCCAGTCGTTGAAGTCACCGGCAATGATCACCGGCTCATGGGGCGGCAAGGATTTGAGCAGTTGGTTGAGCAACACGATCTGCAGTTGGCGATGGCTTTCCAGCAGGCTCAAATGCACACAAATGGCATGCACATTGTCATGCCCCGGCACATCCAGCACACAGTGCAGCAAGCCGCGCCGCTCAGGCCCGGTGATCGACACATCGAGATTGCGCGAAGCCTTGATCGGGTACTTGGACAACAGGGCATTACCGTGATGACCGTCGGGGTAAACGGCATTTTGCCCGTAGGCAAAGTCGCTCCACATGCTGTCGGCGAGGAATTCGTACTGTGAGGTGGCAGGCCAGTCTTCATAACGTGAGGCGTGCTTGCCGTGCTCGCCGAGCACTTCCTGCAAAAACACCAGATCGGCACCGGTGCTGCGCACGGCTTCGCGCAGTTCGGGCAGGATGAAGCGGCGGTTGAAGGCGGTAAAGCCCTTGTGTGTATTGACCGTCAGCACCTTGATTCGATGCACGGCAGGTGCTGTTGCCGGGGTGGCAGATAAAAGTGTATTGCCGACAGCTTGTTCGGTAGGCATGGTCACTCCTCTGTCAGGGGCAGTTTCAAAGCGGCAAGTTACAGTCACAGCTTGCCGCTTTTTATGGGGGTGCACTTGATGTTTATCAATACATTCACGACACCTCGGTGTGTTGCAATTCAAACAGCACCAGCGAACGCCCGGTGACATTGTAGGGTTTGTTGAAGGGCAGATGCTGCGGGCCCTTGATGCTCGGGTCAGTGGTGTCGAGCCGGCATGACCAGCTGATGCCGTGGGGCACTTTGGGCAGGTTGAAGTTGACCGGGTCGTGGTTGGCATTGACCACGATCAGCAAGGTGGCATCAGCGCCGGCGCGCTGCACCCCGGATACCTGCGCCCGGCCATCGAGCAGCATGCCCATGCACCGGGCCTCGGCGTCCTGCCACTGTTCGGTGGTCATCTCGTTGCCATCGGCGGCCAGCCAGGTCACGTCCTTGTACTCGGGCGTGTCAACGGAGTGCCCCACCAGGAACAGGCCGCGCCGCAGGATGGGGTACTGCATGCGTAACTTGATCAGGCGTTTGACAAAGGTCAGCAGGGATTTGCCGGTCTTGTCCAGTTCCCAGTTGATCCAGCCGATTTCGCTGTCCTGGCAGTAGGCGTTGTTGTTGCCGTGCTGGGTGCGGGCGAATTCGTCGCCGGCCACGAGCATCGGCGTGCCCTGGGCCAGGAACAGGGTGGCCATGAAATTGCGCATTTGGCGCTGGCGCAAGGCGTTGATTTCGGAGTCGTCGGTGGGCCCTTCGACGCCGTGGTTCCAGGAAATATTGTTGTTGCTACCGTCCTGGTTGTTTTCGTCGTTGGCCTCGTTATGTTTATCGTTGTAGGACACCAGGTCGTGCAGCGTGAAGCCGTCATGGGCGGTAATGAAGTTGACCGAGCTATAGGGCCTTCGGCCCCGGTGGTTGAACAGGTCGGCCGAACCGGTCATGCGCCCGGCAAATTCAGCCAGTTTGCCTTCGTCGCCTTTCCAGAACGCGCGCACGGTGTCGCGGAAGCGGTCGTTCCATTCCGCCCAGCCGGGCGGGAAGCCGCCGACCTGGTAGCCACCGGGGCCACAGTCCCAAGGTTCGGCAATCATTTTTACCCGGCGCAGCAGCGGGTCCTGGCGACAGGCCACCAGAAAGCTGTGACGTTCGTTGAAGCCGTCGTGATAGCGCCCCAGAATCGTCGCCAGGTCGAAGCGGAAACCGTCGACGTGCATCTCCCGGGCCCAATAGCGCAGCGAGTCAGTGACCATCTGCAAGACGCATGGATGGCTAAGGTCCAGAGTGTTGCCGGTGCCGGAATCGTTGATGTAGTAGCGCTTGTCCTCGGGCATCAGGCGATAGTACGAGGCGTTGTCGATGCCGCGCATGGACAGGGTCGGACCTTGTTCGTTGCCTTCGGCGGTGTGGTTGTAGACCACATCCAGAATCACCTCGAGGCCGGCCTTGTGCAGGCGCGCCACCATCTCCTTGAACTCGGCAATCTTGCCGCTGGCCAGATAGCGCGGGTCGGGGGCAAAAAAAGCGATGCTGTTGTAGCCCCAATAATTGGTCATGCCTTTTTGCAGCAGATGCTGGTCATTGACGAAGGCATGCACCGGCAATAGCTCGATGCTGGTTACGCCCAGGTCGGTGATGTGCTCAACCACTTCATCGATCATCAAGCCGGCAAAGGTACCACGCACCGCATCCGGCACGGCGGGGTGGCGCATGCTGATGCCGCGCACGTGGGCCTCGTAGAAGATGGTGCGTTCCCAAGGCACGCTCAAGCGGTGGTCATGACCCCAGGTGTGCGCCGGGTCGATGACCTTGCACTTGGGCACGAAGGGCGCGCTGTCCCGTTCATCAAAGCTCAAGTCGGCATCCGGGTGACCGATGGTGTAGCCAAACAGGGCCTCGGACCACTTCAGTTCACCCACCAGCTGTTTGGCGTAGGGGTCGATCAGCAGTTTGTGGTGGTTGAAGCGATGGCCATTTTCCGGGTCGTAGGGGCCATGCACGCGATAACCGTAGACCTGCCCGGGATGGGCGTCCGGCAGATAGCCGTGGAAGGTCTCGTCGGTGTACTCGGGCAGCTCGATACGCTCCAGCTCGACCTCGCCTGCGGCATCGAACAGGCACAGCTCGACCTTGGTGGCATTGGCCGAGAACAGGGCAAAGTTGACGCCCAGGCCATCCCAGGTGGCCCCAAGGGGGAAGGGCAGCCCTTCGCGGATGCGCAAGGGGTCGCCAGTGGGCGGTGCTGACGTGTGTTTACTCATGACCTGCTCCTGCACAACCGGATTTTTGGGTGTAGGTGGCCTGTGGGGGCGGGCTTGCGATTGCACTTCTGCGGTTCAATCCGTTGGCCGGGTTGAGGCAATCGCGAGCTGGCGCTCCCACAAGGGGGAAGGTGGACTCAAGACGAGGCAGGCTTGCGCGGTGCCCGGGGCTTTTTCTCGCCGGCAGGTTTTGCTGCGGCCTTGGCCTTGGTGGCCTTGGTGGCCTTGGGGGCTGCCTTGGAAGGGGCCAGGGCTTGTGCCTGGGCCAGTTTGTGGGCCATTTCCCAGTGACGCGCCTCCTGGCCCTCCGGGCGACCTTCAGACTCCCAGATCTGGTAGGCAAATTCACGAATGTGCTTGTCGTCATTACTCATGGTGAAGCTCCTTGCTCATGGGTGATTTAGCGGTCTCGCTCGTGGGCTTGCTGGCGGGCGCAGGCCAGCAGTTCAAAACGTTGGGTGGCATCGATGGCGTCCAGCAAGGTATTGCCGTCGCCCGGCAGACGTCGGCACCAATTGGGGTGGCCGCTGACGGTGCCGGGCAAGTTGGCTTGCTCCTCGAGCCCCAGTGCATCTTCGATTGGCAGCAGTACCAGCGGCGCACGGGTGTGCCCCAGATAACGGATGCTGGCGTCCAGTGTCGGGGCGTTGCCCTGGGCTTCTTCCTGAAAGTTTTGCGGATCCAGGCGCAAGGCCAGGTCCAGGCCTTCGCACTCGCGCTGACGGCTTTCGCGCCAGTGGTGTGCAGTGACCGGGTCAATCAGGCCCAGGCGTTCATTCCAGTCGATATCGCGTCCGTGCAGCCAGCCGGTGAGTGTCGGCAGGTCGTGGGTGCTGGTGGTGGCCAGGGCATCGTCCGGCCAGTCCAGAATCGGTTTGAAGCGCGCGCCGTAGTCCTGCTCGAACAGCAGCACGCGAATGCCCAGGATTGCCCGCTCGCTGAGCTTTTCCCGCAGGCCGTCAGGTACGGTGCCGAGGTCCTCGCCCAGCACGATGGCCTGGTGGCGCACCGATTCAAGGCACACCAGGCGCAGCAGGTCGTCGATCGGGTAATACAGATAGGCGCCTTCATCGGGCGAAGCCCCCAGGGGTATTACCCACAGGCGCTGCAAACCCAGCACATGGTCGATGCGCAGCCCGCCAGCATGGGCAAAATTGGCCCGCAGCATCTCGATAAAGGCACGAAAACCATTGCGCTTCAGGCCTTCGGGGGAAAACGCCGAGATGCCCCAGCCCTGGCCTGCGCGGTTGAGTGCATCGGGTGGCGCGCCCACGGTCAGTTGCGCCAGCAGCTC
>NZ_WIVQ01000140.1:0-7132 GCF_009600545.1 Pseudomonas sp. FSL R10-1339
TGAGTTGAAATCGGCGGCACTGAGCTCGGGCCCAACCACTTCATCGAATGTGGGTAAGTCCACAGGGATTTGCGGCGATCACCAGAAACCCCGGGGTGTAGCTGCCGGTCACGGTGAACAGGTAGCCGGTCAGGTAAGGGCCGATAAAACCGCTGAGGTTGCCGATGGAGTTGATCAGGCCAATGCCCACGGCCGCGCCGACACCGGTCAGCACTTGCCCGGGGACTGCCCAGAACACGTTGATCGCGCTGTACACGCCCATCGCCAGCAGAATGAAACCGATGACAATGATCCACGGCTGGTTGAGCCACAGCGCCACGGCAATCGACACTGCCGCGAGCATGGCGGCACCGCCGGCATGCCAGTGACGTTCTTGCAGGCGGTCAGAGCGCCGGCTCCACCAGATCATCGCCACAGCAGCAACGGCATAGGGAATGGCGGTGATCAGGCCGTTCTGCATCAGGCCGATTTCCAGGCCGAAGGTACCGCGGAACGATGCCAGAACCGTTGGCATGAAGAAGTTCATCGCGTTGGAGCCCGAGGTGATGCCGAAATACACCAGTGCCAGCAGCCATACCTGGCGGTTGCACAGGGCCTTGCGGATCATCTGGCCCTTGGTCGGTTGCACTCCCACCACCAGCGGTTTGTTGCGCTCTTCCTGGGCCAGGGTGTTGATCAGCCAGGTGCGCTGTTTGTCGGTCAGCCAGTGGGCATCGGCCGGGTGGTCAGTGAGGTAGAAGTAGCACACCACACCGAGGATCACCGCCGGTACGGCTTCGACGATATACATCAGGCGCCAGCCGACAAAGCCCCAGGCATCGCCCATCTCCATCAGGCCCACCGACAGCGGTGCGCCGATGATTTGCGCGATGGGTACGCCCAGATAAAACGAGGCGATCATGCGTGCGCGATAGCGGCTCGGGAACCACAGCGACAGCAGATAGATCACGCCAGGGAAGAACCCGGCTTCGGCAATACCCAGCAGCACGCGCAGGGAGATGAAGTGGATTGGCGTCTGCAGGAAACCCATGGCGCCGGCGATGATGCCCCAGGTCACCATGATCCGCGCGATCCATACACGGGCGCCATAGCGGTGCAGCAAAATGTTGCTCGGCACTTCGAACATGAAATAGCCGAGGAAGAAAATACCTGCGCCCAGGCCATAAATGGTCTGGCTGATGCCGATATCTTCGTTCATGCGCAGTGCGGCGAAACCGACGTTGTTGCGGTCCAGAAAGGCGACCACAAACAGCAGTACAAGAAAAGGAATCATGCGCCTGGTCACGCGCTTGATTGTCTGTTGTTCGATGTCCGAGACATCGGTGAGTGGAGTAGTCATGTGGCACGACCTCAGTTTTTATTGTTGTGAGTAGCGTGAGCGTTGCAGCATTTGGGTGAGACAGGGCTTTTTGTGGGAGCGGGCTTGCTCGCGATGGGATCGCTGCGGGGCTTCAGTTGCACCGCGTCGCCTTGATCGCGAGCAAGCCCGCTCCCACAAGGGAGTGGTGGGTTATTTGCCGGCCGTATCCTCGATATGTGCGCGCACGATGGCATCGAAGTCCGCGTCGGCGGTAAAGCCCAGGGCACGGGCGCGGGGGGCTTCTACCTTGCTCGGCCAGCTTTCGACGATACGCTGGATAGTCGCGTCGGGCTCCCAGCGAATCAGTTTGACCACGTCATCACCGGCCACCCGTTGCAGCGCCGCGACCATGTCGGCCACGGTGGTGGTCACGCCCGGCAACGGGATAATGCGCTGGTTGCCCAGGGTTTCTGGCGACAGGGTCATGCCCAGCAGCATCGACTCAATAATGCGCCGCGGCGAGGTGAGGTAAACCTGGGTATCCGGGCGTACCGGGCATACGGCAGGCAGGCCCACCAGTGGCTCGCGGATGATCGAACTGAAGAAGGTCGAGGCCGCCTTGTTCGGCTTGCCGGGGCGTACAGCCACGGTTGGCAGGCGCAGCACCCGGCCGTCGACAAAGCCTTTGCGCGCATAGTCGGCGACCAGCAATTCGCCTACGGCTTTTTGCATGCCGTAGGACGATTGCGGGGTAAGCACGGTGTTGTCATCAACGACTGGCGGCAGGGCGCCGCCAAATACCGCAAAACCGCTGGCGTAGACGAAGCGCGGCGCGTTGCCTTGCTTGCGCAGGGTTTCGAGCAGCAGCATCAGGCCGTGCAGGTTGACCTGCATGCCCAGGTCGAAATCCGCTTCGGCCGCCGAGCTGACCACGGCTGCCAGATGCCACACCAGGTCCACGCCATCGGTGACGCGGGCGATGACATCGGGGTCGGCTATATCGCCGGTCACCAGCTCGATGCGCGGGTCGCTCGGCACATCTTCGCCGGCAAAGGCGTCGAACAACACGATGCGCTCAATGGTGCGAGGCGCCTGGCCTTCAAAGGTCAGGCTGTTCATGTCGAGCAGGCGCTGGGCCAGTTGTTTGCCGATAAAGCCGGTGCCGCCAGTAATCAGAATGCGCATGTGTAAAACCCTTTCTTATAGTTGTGTGAGCGTGAAGTCAGTCGGCCTGTACCGTGAGCTGGCGCTGTTCGCCAAGGCCGCTGATGCCCAGGTGCATGACCTGGCCTGCGCGCAGGTACACCGGGGTTGGTTTGATCCCCAGGCCCACACCCGGCGGTGTGCCGGTGGAAATCACGTCGCCCGGTTGCAGCGACATGCAGCGGCTCAGGTAAGCAATCAGGGCCGGGATCTGAAAGACCATGGTGCGGGTGTTGCCGTTCTGGTAGCGCTGTCCGTCGACTTCAAGCCAAAGGTCGAGCTGGTGCGGGTCGCTGATCTCATCGCGGGTCACCAGCCATGGTCCGAGGGGGCCAAAGGTGTCAAAGCCCTTGCCCTTGTCCCAGGTGCCGCCACGTTCGATCTGCCATTCGCGCTCCGACACATCGTTGATCACGCAGTATCCGGCCACGTGCTCCAGGGCGTTATGTTCATCGATATTGCGTCCACCCTTGCCGATCACCACGCCCAGCTCGACTTCCCAGTCGGTTTTGGTCGAGTCGCGGGGGATTTCCACGTTGTCGTTGGGACCGCAGATGGCGCTGGTCCATTTGCTGAATACCACCGGTTCCGACGGCACCGCCAGGCCCGACTCGGCAGCGTGGTCGGCGTAGTTCAGGCCGATGCAGATAAACTTGCCGACCTGGCCGACGCAGGCGCCGATACGTGGCGTACCGCTGACGAGGGGCAAACTGGCGGGGTCGATTTTGCTCAGTGTTTCCAGGCTTGCGGCTGACAGCGCAGCGCCTGCAACGTCGGCGATATGCGCCGACAAATCGCGGATATTGCCTTGGGCATCGAGCAGGCCGGGTTTTTCCTGACCTTTATCGCCGTAGCGCAGCAGTTTCATAAAAGCTCCTTTGGTGCATGGAAATAAATCTAGTGTGGGAGCGAGCCTGCTCGCGAATGCATCAATGCGGTGCCACTTAAACACCGAGGTACCTGCATCGCGAGCAGGCTCGCTCCCACAGGGTTTCCCACAAAATGCTTAATTACTCATCCCGCCATCGATCACCTGGACGGTGCCGGTGGTATAGCTGCTGGCATCGCTGGCCAGGTACAGCGCCAGTTGTGCGATTTCTTCAGCGCTGCCGATGCGGCCCATGGGCTGGCGGTCAACAAAGGCCTGATAGACCTCAGCTTCGGAGCGCCCTTGCTCAAGGGCCTGTTCGGCGATGCGCTGGCGTAGCGAAGGGGAGTCCACCGTGCCGGGGCAAATGGCGTTGCAGCGAATGCCCTGGCGCACGTAGTCGGCGGCGACCGATTTGGTCAGGCCGATCACCGCAGCCTTGCTGGCGGTGTAGGCAAAGCGGTTGGGCACGCCTTTGACGCTGGAGGCCACCGAAGCCATATTGATGATCGAGCCGCCGCCGTTTTCCAGCATGCCGGGGAGGAAGCCGCGGATCATGCGGTACATGGCGGTGACATTGAGGTCGAAAGAAAATTGCCAGGCCTGCTCGTCGCACTCCAGCAGGGCACCGCTGTGCACATAGCCTGCGCAGTTGAACAGCACGTCGATAGCGCCCAGCTGCTGGCAGATGGCATCGATGGCGCAAGCTTGGGTCACGTCCAGGGGCAGGACTTGAATACCGGGGATATCTTGCAGGGCTTCGACATGCAGGTCGGTGGCGATAACCTGCGCGCCCGCATCGCGAAAGGCCAGTACCGAAGCGCGGCCTATGCCTTGCGCCGCAGCAGTTATCAGCACACGTTTGTTGGCTAGGTTCATGACGAAAGTCCGTTGTTATTATTTGGCCCAACAGCTGCACACTAATATTGCTTTGCGATAATCGCCAATGAGATATTCTCAGGTCTTAATAACCGGGGGTTATCGGATGGCGGATGTCGGATTTAACCAGTTGTGCAACTGGCTGCGGTTTCGCCATTTGGTGCTGATCGACACCCTGGCGCGCACGCAAAACATGCATGCGACTGCGCAGGAAATGAGCATCAGCCAGCCAGCCGTGAGCAAGATGTTGCGCGAAATCGAGCACCAGCTGGGCTTCGAAGTATTTGCCCGTTTGCCGCGCAGCATGACCCTTACCGATCTGGGCAGCCATGTGGCCCGTTTTGCCCAGATCGCGTTGAACGACACCGGTCAGTTTGTCAGCCAGATCAACCATCTGCGCCAGGGTGGGCATGGCCTGATCAAGGTCGGCACCATTTATGCGGCCACAGCCCTGGCCGTGCCTGCTGCCATTGTGCGGGTCAAGCAGGACTGGCCGTTGCTCACCGTGCAAGTGCTTGAGGGCACCAGTGCCAATATGCTGACCTTGCTCGAACACAAGGAACTGGACCTGGTGGTGGCCCGTTTTACCCTCGATCGTCATCGTGAGTTGTTTGAATTCCAGGCGCTGGCGCCGGAGCCGTTGTGCCTGGTTACGGGCAGCCAGCACCCGCTGGCCGGGGCCAGTGAAGTGCCACTGGCGGATTTGGGCAGTTGGCCGTGGGTGATTTACCCGACGGGCACGCCGATGCGCGCGCGGGTGGAAAAAGCCTTCGTCGAAGCAGGCATGCAGACCCCGGAAAACACCGTCGAAACCGTGTCCTTGCAGACCACCATGCAACTGCTGCAAACCACCCCGTCGGTGGCGATGCTGGCCGAGTCGATGGTCGAACCGGAAATCCAGGCCGGTCGCCTGACCCGCCTGGCCTTGCCGTTTCCGCTGGTGCTGGCTGACTACGGGGTGATTACCCGGCGCAACGATGTCCCGCAGTGGTCGGCAAAAGCCTTTATCGACGCCTTGTTAAGTGGTCCCGATGCCCTGCGCGGTGCTCGCCAGACACCTTGATAACGCGCGGTTATTAACTGATGGAATGATGTAATTGGGCACAGGCCAAACCGCCCTCTAAAGTGAGCGTCGCCCCACCTGTCGGGTAGGGGCGCAACCGCTCATGAGAGGCGCGTATGAGAACAATAAAAAGCTACAAGACGCTGACGATCTTCTTCCTGTTCCTGATTGGCGTGGTCAACTACCTTGACCGCAGCGCCTTATCCATCGCCAACACCACCATCCAGAAAGACCTGGCCATCAGCCCGATGCAAATGGGGGTGATGCTCTCGGCGTTCTCCATTGCCTACGCCTTTTCACAACTGCCTCTTGGTGCCTTGATCGACAAGTTGGGCAGCAAGCTGGCACTGGGTGGATCGCTGGTGGTGTGGTCGGTTGCGCAGGCGGCCTTCGGCCTGTTCAGCAGCTATGGCCATCTGGTCGGCTTGCGGGTGTTGCTGGGGATAGGTGAGGCGCCGGTGTTTCCTTCGGCGGCCAAGGCATTGTCGGAGTGGTTCGATACCCAGGAGCGCGGCACGGCGACCGGCTGGGTGTGGTCTTCGACCTGTATCGGCCCGTGCCTGGCCCCGCCGTTGTTGACTGTTTTCATGGTGCATCTGGGCTGGCGCGGGATGTTTATCCTTACCGGCGTCATGGGACTGGTATTGGCACTGTGCTGGTTCAAGTTCTACAAGAGCAAGGCGCAATACATGGCCGAGACAGGTCGTGCGGAACCGGTGCCGGTGCAACAGGTCAAGGCGGCGAAAGTGCGCTGGACCTCGTTGTTCAGGGATCGCAACACCTGGGGGGCGTTCCTCGGGTTTATGGGTGTGATTTACATGATCTGGCTCAATCTCACCTGGTTGCCCGGTTATTTTGAGCGTGAGCACGGTCTGGATCTGTATCGCACGGCCTGGGTGGTATCGCTGGCTTATTTGTTTGGCGCGTTGGGCACCATTGTGGCCGGTAAATGCTGTGATCGACTGGTGGCACGAGGCATGCGGGTATTGGCCAGCCGCAAGCTGATGGTGATTCTGGGGCTACTGGGCGGGGCGCTGTTCACGCTGATTGTGGCCTTTACCACCAACGTGGTGGCGTGCGTGATCCTGCTGTGCCTGACCATGTTCTTTATCAACATCTCCAGTGCCACGGCGTGGATGATCGTCAACACCATTGTGCCGTCGGAGCGTGTGGCTTCGTTTGGCTCGATCCAGAACTTTGGCGGTTACCTGGCAGGTTCCATAGCGCCGATCCTGACTGGATTCAGCGTGCAGCAGAGCGGTTCGTTTTCCTCGGCATTTGTGATCAGTGCGGTGGTGGCGGCGTGTTCGGCCTTTGCCTACTTTGCGTTGCTCAAGGAACCGCAGGCACCGGAAGCGCCCTTGGCCACCCTTGCTCCCGCCTGACTGAGCCCTTGTGGGCGCGGGCTTGCTCGCGATGGCATCCCCGGGGTGCGCCAGCCAGACCGCGTTGTGTGCATCGCAGGCAAGCCGGCTCCCACAGTTTTTGCGGTGCTCACAAGATCCGGGGTCAGCCGCGTACCTCTGTGGGAGCGGGCTTGCTCGCGATGGCATCCCCGGAGTGCGCCAGCCAGACCGCGTTGTTTGCATCGCAGGCAAGCCAGCTCCCACAGGTTTGCGGTGCTCACAAAATCCGGGGTCAACCGCGTACCTCTGTGGGAGCGGGCTTGCTCGCGATGGCATCCCCGGAGTGCGCCAGCCAGACCGCGTTGTTTGCATCGCAGGCAAGCCAGCTCCCACAGGTTTGCGGTGCTCACAAAATCCGGGGTCAACCGCGTACCTCTGTGGGAGCGGGCTTGCTCGCGATGGCATCCCCGGGG
>NZ_WIVQ01000141.1:0-7118 GCF_009600545.1 Pseudomonas sp. FSL R10-1339
GCCAGGCACTGCGGGTGTGTGGCCAAAGTATTCTGGGAGCATAAGCCATGACCGTGAAATGGCTCGACCTCAGCGGCCCACCGCACTTGCCCGCGCTGTACGCCCATGCCGCGGCCCGGCGCAAGATCACCTCCAGCCCCTTGCCGGAGCAAGGTGTGCGCTGCTGGGTCGAGGTGGAGCCCAAGGCCCTGGCGGCGTTTCGCGATGTTTGCGACCTGGTGCCAAGCCCATTGCTGCCGCCCACTTATCCACACATCCTGGCCTTCGGTCTGCAAATGCAGTTGCTGACTGCCAAGGACTTCCCCTTCCCGCTGCTGGGGCTGATTCATCTGACCAATCGGATCCGTCTGCTGCGCCCGATGGGCAGCGTGACGCAGCTGCGCATCGGGGTATATGTACACAACCTGCAAAAACACCCCAAGGGCGCGACCTTCGAGGTGGTCACCCAGGTTGACGATCTGCTGGGGCCAATATGGGAGGCCGAAAGCACCCTGCTGTGCAAAGGCGTGGAACTGCCGGGCGACCTGCCCCAAATCAACGATCCTGCGCCGGTGGCCCTGAGCGAACTGACCCGCTGGTATGCCCCCGCCGATATTGGCCGGCGTTATGCCAAAGTCTCGGGCGACTACAACCCCATCCACCTCAGTGCCGCCAGCGCCAAGCTGTTTGGCCTGCCCAGTGCAATTGCCCACGGCCTGTGGATAAAAGCCCGAACACTGGCGGCACTCAATTCGCACCTGCCGGCGGCCAATGTTGAGGTTTTTGTTGCCTTCAAAAAACCGGTGCGCTTGCCCGGCGAAGTGATTTTGCTCAGCAGTGAGGCGGGTTCCAGTGGCGACTTCCAGCTCAATGGCCATGACGGCCTGGTGCACTTGATCGGCAACTGGCGACCGGTTAGCTGACCACCCCCCTGTGGTAGCGGGCTTGCTCGCGATGGCATCCGCGCGTTTTACCTGTTAAACCGCGGCGCCTGCATCGCGAGCAAGCCCGTTCCCACAGAGGATGGCATGCGAGCCGAAAATCCCGCCGGGCTGCCCGTGCCTTTCACTTGCACCAATCCCCGTTCGGTCGCAAGCTTTGCGCCTTCTGGAGAGCACGCCCGCAATGAACCTCGACGAAATAACCCGACGCATGCATCGCATCCGCGATAACAACGACTGGAAGCAGTTCCACAGCCCGAAAAACCTGGCCATGGCCGCCAGTGTCGAAATGGCCGAGCTGGTGGAGATCTTTCAGTGGCTGAGCGAAGACCAGTCACGCCAGCTCCCTGCCGACAAGCTCACCCACGCCGGCCAGGAAGTGGGCGATATCGTGCTGTACCTGGTATTGCTTTGTGCCGAACTGGGCCTGGACATGAATGAAGTGGTACGCAATAAACTGGCCGACAATGAAAGGCGTTTCAACAAATGAGTGACCGTCACTTCGATCAACTGGCCACCCGCTTCGCCGAGAAAATCTACGGTGGCGCCAAGGGTGCGATTCGTCTGGCCGTGCTCCAGGCCGACCTGCAGGAAACCCTGCCCAAACGCCCGTTGCGGGTGCTGGATATCGGCGCCGGGCTGGGCCATATGTCCTTGTGGCTGGCCCAGCAAGGTCACGATGTGACCCTGGCCGAACCGGCCGCGCCGATGCTGGAAGGCGCCCGCCAGCGTTTTGCCGAAGCTGGCCAGACTGGCACCTTTATTCAGGCGCCGTGGCAGGAGCTGCTGGGCCAACTGACTCAACCGTACGATCTGGTGTTGTGCCACGCCGTGCTGGAGTGGCTGGCCGAGCCCCACGCGATCCTGCCGGTGCTGCATCAATTGACCGCCAAAGATGGCTGGTTGTCGCTGGCGTTTTACAACCGCGACGCGCTGATCTATCGCAACTTGCTCAAGGGGCACTTTCGCAAGATGCGCAAGAACGACATGGCCGGCGAAAAACAGAGCCTCACCCCGCAGCAGCCACTCGACCCACGGGAGCTGGCCATAGCACTCGAAGGGCTGTGGCAGGTCGAAACCCAAAGCGGCGTGCGGGTGTTTCACGATTACATGCCAGTGGAGTTCCAGGCCCGCGCCGAGCTTGAAGCCCTGGTTGAAATGGAGCTGGCCCACCGTCGCCACCCTGCGTTTGCCGGGCTGGGACGTTATCTTCATTGGGTGTGTCGCCCGGTTTAAATCGCCCTGCGGGGGAGAGCATGATGTATCGCCGCGTTGCCTTGATCGTTTTGAGCCTGGGGCTGGGCGCTTGCCAAAGCCCCAACCCGTACACCGCCACCTCAATGCCCATGCCTCCGGCTCCGGCACAGGCAGCCAATACCCTGGACTTGAGTGCCTACCCGGCCCCGCCACGGGATTACGGGCGCTACCAGAGCTGGGCCTGGCTCAATGGTCGGCTGCCGGTTGGCACGGCATGGGCCGACTCGGCGCAAATCGCCGAAGCGGTTAACAATGCCCTGGACCAGCGCGGCTTGCGCCCGGCACAACCCAACCGTCCGGCGGATCTTTGGGTCAGTGCTGATTTGCACACCGAAAAACGCTTGCGCCAGGTACAGGACGACTATGGTTACGGGGCCGGCTACGGCAGCGGTTACGGCCGCTACGGCAGCCAATACGGCATGTACAACTCTGTCCCCGTCATACGTACTTATGAGGTTGAGGTCATGGTGGTTCGACTCAACCTGTATGACGGTAAAACCGGCCAGCCGGTGTGGAGTTCCAGTGCAGAAACCAGCAGTAAAGGCAGCCTGAGCGAACGCAGTGACGCCCTGCGCGAATCACTGAACAAGGCAGTACAGGCTTACCCTCCCCATTGAGTCTCAATAGTGAAGTGGAGAAATCATCATGCTTCGTCGCATTGCATTACTGGGCCTGGCCCTGCTGCTCAGTGCCTGCGAAACCATGCAGGTCAGCCATGATTACAACCCTGCTGTCGATTTCGCCCAGTTCCGTACCTGGGCCTGGAAAGACCCTGCCGTGCAATACCAACCCAACAACCCGATGCTTAGAAGCGACCTGACCGAGCAGCGCATTGTCCAGGCCGTCAGCAGCCAGCTGGACCAGCGCGGCCTGCGCCCGGTAGCGGCAGGCAGCAAGCCGGACTTGCTGGTGCAAACTTGGCTGATCGTGGCCAACCGCCAGGAGCAAGTGGTGACCAACTACGGCTACGGTGGCCCTTGGGGCGGGCCGTGGGGGGGTTACTGGGGCGGCCCGTGGGAAGGTTACTGGGGCGCACCGATGTATAACGAAACCCGCAACGTGGTCTACCAGGTTGGTACGCTGCAGATCGACCTGATCGATGCCAAAGACGGCAAGCTGGTGTGGCGAGGCAGTGCAGAGAAAGTCGTCGACAGCAGCCCGACCCCGGCTGAACGCAGCGCTGCAATCCAGCAAGCAGTCACCAAGATCCTGAGTACGTATCCGCCCAAGTAAGTTACGCAGCATTAACTTGCTCACGATGTATATAAGTAAGTTGGCATTAATACTTTCGTGAGCAAGTTGGTTTTTACACTGTTTTTCTGACCACTTGTCGTTGTCTTTTGATTAACCGTTCACATCGCGCTTATAAAACTGGCAACTGGCCAGCGCACCGATCACTTCTTGTCTACACTCGCTGAAACTTTGGAGAGTTAGCGCTGGGCACTGTTCCAGCATCAGGAGTGCTCGATGTCTCCCCAACTACGCGGTATGGGTTTTTATGGTCCCCGGCAGCAGCATGGCGCAATCGGCCTCATGGCTGCCGTGACGCTGGGCATGGTGCTGCTGTTTATGCTGCTGGTGGTCGACAGCGGGCGCCTGTACCTGGAGCAGCGCAAGTTGCAGCGCGTGGCGGATATGGCGGTGCTGGAGGCGGTGAGTCGGGGCGGTAACTGTGCTGGCGCCAGTACTGCTGCCGGTTTCGCCAACCAGAGTGCCACTCGCAATAGCTTCACCCCCGGCAGCGTGCAAAAAGTAAACACCACTTGCGGCACCCTGAGCACCAACAGTAGCCAGTTGCGGGTATTCACTGCCGACGCAACCAAATCCGATGCCATTCGCGTAATCGCCACCACCACTGTGCCGACCAGCGTGGCCGGAGGCTTGTGGAGTATGTTTTCCAAAAACGGGTTTAATCTGAATACCAATTTGACGGCGGTACTTGGATCACTGCGATAACTGGAACCAAACAGGTTCAACTGCGTGCCTTCCGCGTTGAGGTACTGGCTGTAATCAAGGCGGTAGTAGTGCTCCTTGTCATTGCCCGGGGGAAACAACCCGCTCAGGGTCAATTGTTCGGCCATGGCCGTTTGCGAATTGCTGCTGGCCGCCAGCAGCGCCTGGGTGCTGCTGCGATTGCCTTCGACCAGGCTCATGCTGGTGGTGAAGGGCTTGCGGCTGGCACTGATACTCAGCGTCGATGCACCATCGGTGGTGCCGGGTGGTGGCACTTGCGCCTCCAGGGTGACGCCGGGGATGCGGCTCAACAGCGTGCTGTAGCGGTTGAACGTCTTGCGGGTCAGCGGGCGTTCGCCCTTGAGCTTATCGACCAGCTCATCCACAAACCCTTTGACCCGCCCGATATCGCCGTCAACCTTGTACTCGCTGATATAGCCTTCAACCAGCACCACACGCACCAGGCCCTGGTCGAAGTTCTGCTGAGGCAAAAACGCATAGGACAATAAATAGCCATCGTCCTGGTAACGCTTGGTGATCTTGCGTGTGGCCTCGATCAGTTCGGCCAGGGTGATTTCATGGCCCAGCAGCGGTTTGTACACCGCCCCCAGCTCTGGCAACGGATAGATCGTGCCACCTTCGATCTGCAACTTGCGAATGGTCAGGCGGGTACCCATTTCCAGTGGCCGGGGTTGTGCAGCCGCCGGCTTGGGTAGCTCCAGCGCAGGCGCCGCAGGGCGATAGGCATCCACCGGCAGGTTGGGCGTGGGCAGGGTTTGCATGCTGTCATTGCTGTTGAGAAAACGCGGAAGGGTCTCGGCACCCGCGTACGGGGCCAGAGCCAACAACAAAAAGGGAACGCAATTACGCATAGGACACTCCATGTTCAACTACGGCGACATAACGAAGGGCTTTATTTTTAGAATGCTTTGCAAAGCGGCCCGAGCATCAGTCCTACAATCTGCACATGAAAAAAGACGAGAGACTCATCTGAATCTCTCGTCCCAACCAAGCGTAGGCGCTGTAGGTAAGGCCGTCGAACCGGCCAGGTGCAATATTCTTCAGTTATTTCTTGCCCAAGTTGCCCAGCCCGCCAACCACGCCCCCAAGTACCCCGCCCAGACCGCCTGTACCAGCGCCCGCGGCTCCTGCTGTTGTATCGGCAGTGTTGTTGACTGAGTCCACTTTGACACCCAGCAAGCCGCCAAGACCACCAACTACCCCACCGACGACACCGCCAACACCACCGACTGCACCTGCACCTGCACCTGCACCTGCACCTGCACCTGCACTTGCACCTGTAGTGTCAGCACCAGCTCCGACACTGCCGCCAGTGCTTGCCCCCACACCCAGACCGCCCAGCAGACCGCCAACCCCGGCGCCTACACCAGCGCCTGCACCAGCGCCTGCACCGGCCCCCGCACCTGCGCTCACACCACCTGTACTAACCCCGGCCCCGGCGCTTGCGCCCACACCCAGCCCGCCCAGCAGACCACCCAGCCCTGTCCCGGTACCAGTACCAGTACCGCTGCCTGTGGAGCCCGCTGCCGGATTCACGTAGCCGCCAGCCTTGTCAACCGCACCGCCTACACCGGTCAGCACACCACCCACCAGAGAAGTCACCGGGTTGTCGCCGCCGGTAGCTGTCACCTTGTCGCCGAGGCCACTCACGGTGCCGCCTACTTTGTTCAGCAGACCATCTACCGGTGCCCCCAGCCCTGTGGTGGTACCCACTTTGCCCGTGACGTTCTCGACCAGGGAAATCACCGGCACCAGCACCTTGTCATTTACGCCGCCGGTCAAGGCGCCCAGCTTGCCACTGCTCACATCGGTGGTCAGGGTATTGCCGATCATGGTCACCGTGGTGCCCACTTTGTTGACCAGCCCGCCCGTGGTATCAGTCACCTTGCCAACCACGCCACCCACCAGCGGAATCTGGCTGATCGGGGTGTTGTCCAGCACGGTGCTCAGACCGGTACCCACTGACGAAACGCCTTTGCCTACATCACCAACCGCGTTGGTAACACCACCGACAGTCAGGCCGAGGGAGTTCTTGTCGGTACCCAGCGAGCCCAGGCCACCAGTAATGCCATCTGTTACGGAGGTCACGGCATTGCCGGTATTGGTCACCAGGCCGCCAGCCACGGTACCGACCACAGGCACGGTGCTCAGGGTGCCACCAACCCCGCTGACCGTGGTGCCCACGCCGCCAAGGGCGCTGCCGACCTGACCTGCGACCTGACCTGTAACCAGAGGAGTTGTGCCTGTACCGCCTGTACCGCCGGTGCCGCCTGTGCCTCCGCCAGTGCCGCCGCCAGTTCCACCGCCTGTACCACCACCAGTACCGCCGCCTGTACCGCCGCCTGTACCACCGCCAGTACCGCCGTCTGTACCACCACCATTTCCACCGCCAGTGCCGCCGTCTGTACCACCACCGGTACCGCCGCCAGTGCCGCCGTCTGTGCCACCGCCTGTACCACCGTCAGTCCCGCCGTCAGTGCCACCGTCAGTGCCACCGCCAGTACCTGCGTCAGTACCGGTATCACTGCTGGCTACATAGCTCTTGTGGCCGCCACCGCCGCCGCTGCAGCCAGCCAGGCTGACAGTCATGACCAAGAGGAGCGCTGTGCTGGTTTTCAGAAAAAGTTGAGTATTCATGATTAAGTCCCTTGCACCTGTTATGCCTGAGTTCGAAGTTCCCTGCTCTGTGTCGGGGATACGTTCGTCCGTTGGGTACATAACAACGCCGCGGGCCTTATCAAACAATTCACAACTTGGTATTAACCCCTTATATAAAACACCTTGCCCCCTTCTTGATGATTAATACTTTGGTTTTAAACGCCAGTAAAAAAACCATATATATCAACGCCATTACTTCCCCGAAAAAACACTGCCAGCAGCGACTCTACTTTAGGGAGACGCTGCAAAAATAGCCAACCGTCCCCCACCCTTGGCACACTGAGCACCTTCAACCAGCCATCCTTTCCA
>NZ_WIVQ01000142.1:0-6982 GCF_009600545.1 Pseudomonas sp. FSL R10-1339
GCAGCGGGTCATCCAGGCCGCCCGGCACTTCGTCGAGGACCAGAACAGCCTGCACCCGCTCAACCCGGTCTGGGACCAGCAGTTTCTCGACACGCTGGAGCAGGGCCGCTTGAGCGACCTCGATGCACTGGGCAATGACGCGCTGTCGGCGCTCGCCGGTAAATCGACCCACGAGGTGAAAACCTGGGTCGCCGCATTCGCCGCATTGTCCGCCTTTGGCCCCTACCAAACCGAAGGCCGCTACTACCGCCCGATTCCCGAATGGATTGCAGGCTTCGGCGCCCTTGGCGCGCAGCCGCTGACCCACCCCCTTTGAATTCAAGGATCACTGCCATGACTGCCACTGCCAGCGTATTCACTGAAGCCTCGACCAGCCGCTTTGCCCGTATCAAGGAAGGCGACCTGGACCTGCAATTGCACTACAACGACGTCGGCCAGGGTGCCGAGACCGTGGTCATGCTCCACGGCTCCGGGCCCGGCGCCAGCGGCTGGGCCAACTTCAACCGCAACATCGAACCGCTGGTGACTGCCGGTTACCGGGTGATCCTGCTCGATTGCCCGGGCTGGAGCAAAAGCGACCCGGTGGTGAGCGAAGGCTCACGCTCCAACCTCAATGCGTCGGCGCTCAAGGGCCTGCTCGATGTGCTGGACCTTGACCGCGTGCACATCATCGGCAACTCGATGGGCGCCCACAGCACCGTGGCCTTCGCTCTGGAAAACCCCGGGCGCATCGGCAAACTGATCCTCATGGGCGGCGGCACCGGCGGCCCGAGCGCATTTGTGCCCCAGCCCACCGAAGGCATCAAGCTGATCGGTGCGCTGTACCGCGAGCCGACCATCGAGAACCTGAAAAAGATGATGAGCGTCTTCGTTTTCGACACCAGCAGCCTGACCGAAGAACTGTTCCACACCCGTCTGGATAACCTCCTGGCGCGCCGCGACCACCTGGAAAACTTCGTAAAAAGCAGCACCATCAATCCCAAACAGTTTCCCGACTTCAGCCATCGCCTGCACGAAATCAGCGCCGAAACCCTGCTGGTCTGGGGGCGCGAAGACCGCTTTGTGCCGATGGATACCGGCTTGCGCCTGCTGGCAGGGCTGCCCAACGCGCAGCTGCACGTGTTCAACCGCTGCGGCCACTGGGCGCAATGGGAACACGCCGACACCTTCAACCGCATGGTGCTGGACTTCCTGACCCACTGATAACCGAGACCGCCATGAACCCGACTCCCGAAACACTGGCCCAACTGGCCGCCGACCTGCGCCACGCCGAAACCCACAGCAGTGCCATAGCCCCCCTGCGCGAGCTGATCGGTGAGGACAACGCGACAGCCGCCTACACCATCCAGCAGATCAATGTCGCCCACGGCGTCGCCAATGGACGCCGGGTAGTGGGCCGAAAAATCGGCCTGACCAACCCCAAGGTGCAAGCGCAGCTGGGCGTGGACCAACCGGACTTCGGCACTCTGTTCGCCGACATGTGCTACGGCGACAACCAGACCGTACCCATCGATCGCGTGTTGCAGCCCAAGATCGAGGCTGAAATCGCCTTGATCCTCAAACATGACCTGCCCCACTCCGACACCACCTTCGACGAGGTCATGGCCGCCACCGGCTGGGTGATGCCGGCTCTGGAAATCGTCGGCAGCCGCGTGCAGCAGTGGAACATCCGCTTTGTCGACACGGTGGCCGATAACGCCTCCAGCGGCTGCTACGTACTCGGCGGCCCGGCCCGCAGCCTTGATGGGCTGGACTTGCGCAATGCGGGCATGTGCATGACCCGCAATGGTGAAGAAGTTTCCAGTGGCAGCGGCGCGCAATGCCTGGGCCATCCGCTCAATGCGGCCGTATGGCTGGCTTGCACCATGGCGCGCCTGGGCAATCCGCTGCAAGCGGGCGACATCATCCTGACCGGCGCACTGGGGCCGATGGTGGCCGTGGCCGCCGGTGATCGTTTCGAAGCGCATATCGAAGGCATCGGCAGTGTCGGTGTGGACTTCTCGCAACACGGCAGCGCCGAGTAATCGGCGACTTGCGTGCAACTGAGGCAACAATAATGAACAAGAAACTCAAGGTCGCCATCATCGGCTCCGGCAATATCGGCACCGACCTGATGATTAAAATCCTGCGCAATGCCCGGCACCTGGAAATGGGCGCAATGGTTGGCATCGACCCGGCCTCCGACGGTCTGGCCCGTGCTGCGCGCATGGGTGTTGCAATCACCCACGAAGGCGTTGAAGGCCTTACGCGCATGGACGTGTTCAAGGACATCGACTTCGTGTTCGATGCCACATCGGCCGGTGCCATGTCAAGAACGACGCTTTTCTGCGCGCGATCAAACCCGGCATCCGCCTGATTGACCTCACCCCGGCGGCCATCGGCCCGTACTGTGTACCGGTGGTCAATCTGGAGCAGAACCTGGACCAGTTGAACGTCAACATGGTGACCTGCGGCGGCCAGGCAACCATTCCGATGGTCGCCGCCGTGTCCCGTGTGGCCAAGGTTCATTACGCCGAAATCGTCGCTTCGATTGCCAGTAAATCTGCCGGCCCCGGCACCCGCGCCAATATCGACGAGTTCACCGAAACCACCTCCAGGGCCATCGAAGTGATTGGCGGTGCAACCAAGGGCAAGGCGATCATCGTGATGAACCCTGCCGAGCCGCCGCTGATCATGCGCGATACCGTTTTTGTACTCAGCGAAGCCGCAGACCAGGCACTGGTCGAGGCGTCTGTCGCCGAAATGGCGGCAGCCGTGCAAGCCTATGTGCCGGGCTATCGCCTCAAGCAACGCGTGCAGTTTGACGTAATCCCTGAAGACAGGCCGCTGACCATTCCCGGACTGGGCAGATATTCCGGGCTCAAGACTTCGGTGTTTCTGGAAGTCGAAGGCGCCGCCCACTACCTGCCGGCCTACGCCGGAAATCTCGACATCATGACCTCTGCAGCCTTGGCCACCGCTGAGCGCATGGCGCTGTCGATGCTCAACGTCTGAGGGGAAAACCATGAACGATAAAAAGATCTATATCAGCGACGTCACCCTGCGTGACGGCAGCCATGCCGTGCGCCACCAGTACTCGTTGCAGAACGTGCAGGACATCGCCCGCGCCCTGGACAAGGCCCGCGTCGACGCCATCGAGGTGGCCCACGGCGATGGTCTGCAAGGTTCGAGTTTTAACTACGGTTTCGCCTCCCATACCGATCTGGAATGGATCGAAGCGGCGGCGGACGTGATCAGCCACGCAAAAATCACCACCCTGCTGTTGCCCGGCATCGGCACGGTGCATGACCTCAAGGCTGCGTACAACGCCGGGGCCCGGGTCGTGCGCATCGCCACGCACTGCACCGAAGCCGATGTCTCGAAACAGCACATCGAGTACGCCCGGGAACTGGGCATGGACACTGTCGGCTTTTTGATGATGAGCCACATGATCCCTGCCGATCAGTTGGCGGCCCAGGCCAAACTGATGGAGAGCTACGGCGCGACCTGCGTGTACATGGCCGACTCGGGCGGAGCGATGAACATGCAGGACATTCGCGATCGCTTCCGTGCGTTCAAGGCCGTGCTCAAGCCTGAAACCGAAACCGGCATGCATGCCCACCACAACCTGTCGCTGGGCGTAGCCAACTCGATTACGGCGGTTGAAGAAGGCTGCGACCGGATCGATGCCAGCCTCGCGGGCATGGGGGCCGGGGCCGGCAATGCCCCGCTGGAAGTGTTTATCGCCGCCGCCGAGCGTCTGGGCTGGAACCACGGCACAGACCTTTACACGCTGATGGATGCCGCGGATGACATTGTCCGACCGTTGCAGGATCGCCCGGTGCGGGTCGACCGCGAGACCTTGGCGCTGGGTTATGCCGGGGTGTATTCGAGCTTCTTGCGCCACGCCGAAATCGCTGCGGCCAAGTACGGCCTCAAGACCCTGGACATCCTGGTCGAACTGGGCAAGCGGCGGATGGTGGGCGGCCAGGAAGACATGATCGTCGACGTGGCGCTGGACCTGCTCAAACGCTAAGGCCTTCCTTACCCCCCCCCTTGTAGGAGCGGGCTTGCTCGCGATGCAGGCAACGCGGTTTACCTGACGAACCGCATTGATCCAATCGCGAGCAAGCCTGCTCCCACAGAAACAGGGGTGCCGCGTTCGAACTGGATAAATTACATATGAGCTGGGTGTTCAGCGCCGGAATTTTCGGTCTGTTGCCCGGTGCGTTCGCCGGTGGGTGGCTGGCTGACCGCATTGGCCGCAAACGGGTGCTGATGGCCTCGGTGGGGCTGTTCGGGGTGTTCTCCCTTGCCACCGCATTGGCCTGGGACATTAACAGCCTGTTGGTCGCACGCTGCCTCACCGGCGTTGGCCTCGGTGCCGCCCTGCCCAACCTGATCGCCCTCACCAGCGAAGTGGCTGGCCCGCGCCTGCGCGGTACGGCGGTAAGCCTCATGTATTGCGGCGTGCCTTTGGGCGCCGCGCTGGCCGCCCTGATCGGCATCGCCGACCTGGCCGGTGGCTGGCAAGTGGTGTTCTACGTCGGTGGCGTGGTGCCGCTGTTGATCGTGCCGCTGCTGGGGCTCTACCTTCCCGAGTCGCAGCAGTTTCGCAACGTTCAGGGCGAGGCGCCCATCGGTGTGGTTCGGGGTTTATTTCGCGAGGGCGCGGCACTGCCGACTACGCTTATCTGGGTTAGCTATTTCTTTACCCTGATGGTGGTCTACATCCTGATCAACTGGCTGCCCAGCCTGGTGATCGGCCAGGGGTTCACCGGGCGCCAGGCCAGCTGGGTGATGCTTGCCCTGCAAATTGGCGCAGCAGCCGGCACCCTGTTTCTGGGCTGGGTCATGGACCGCCTGCCCGCCTGGGCGCTATCGGCACTGATCTATGTGGGCATCCTGGTGTCACTGACCGCCCTTGGGTTGGCGAGCCATCTGCCGGGCATGCTGGCGGCGAGCTTTATTGCCGGTTTTTTTGCCACCGGAGGTCAATGCGTGCTCTACGCCCTGGCACCGCATTTCTATCGCCCCTCGATAAGCGCCACGGGCGTGGGCAGCGCAGTGGCCATCGGTCGCCTCGGTGCCATGAGCGGCCCCTTGGTGGCCGGCAAGATGCTCGCGCAGGGCACCGGCACCGCCGGGGTGATGCTGGCGTCGGCGCCAGGCATCGTGATTGCAGCCGTGGCCATGTTTTACCTGTCGGTGCGGCGCAACGCAGCATCACCCGACTGACTACCTGCGCGCCGAAAGGCGCGCAGTGCTCCACCCCCCATAACAATAAAAGTGAACCTGCCATGCTCAAGACTGTTCTTCGGGCGCTCAGCGCCTGCACCTGGGTTTTATCCATGACCACGGCTGTGGCCAGCGATTTTGTCGATGACAGCCACGCTGACCTGGTGATGCGCAACTATTACTTCGATCGTAACTACGTCAATGCAACCCCGCAGGCTGCGGCCCGAGAGTGGGCACAGGGTTTTATCCTCAACCTGCGTTCGGGCTACACCGAAGGGCCGGTGGGCTTTGGCCTGGACGCGCAAGGCTTGCTCGGTGTGCGCCTGGATTCCTCACGCGCCCGCACCGGCACCGGCCTGCTGCCGTATGACGCCAACACCCGCGAGCCTGCCGATGAGTACTCGGAACTGGGGCTGACCGCCAAGGTTCGCGCCTCGCAAACCGAGCTGCAAGTGGGCACCATCAGCACCTTTTTGCCGATTGCATTCGCCAGCCCTACCCGCCTCCTGCCACAGACGTTTCGCGGGGCCTACCTGAAGTCCCAGGACATCGATCAACTGACGCTGCACGTCGGCTGGCTGGACCGCATCAACCTGCGCGACTCAACCGACTACCAGAAAATGTCTGTCGGCTCGCCCAATGGCCGCTTCAATGGTGCGGCCGAGTCCAACCGCTTTATGTTTATCGGCGGCGACTATGCCTGGTCAGCGCAACTGACTCTCAAGTACTACCACGCCGAACTCGCGCAACTGTACCGCAAGGACTTTTACGGCTTAGTCGATAATCGCAAGCTGGGCCCCGGCAGCCTGAAAAGCGATTTTCGCCTGTTTATCACTGGCGAAGACGGCGCAGCCAAAGCCGGGACGGTGGACAACCGCAATGCCGCACTGATGCTGACCTACAGCCTGGGGGCCCATAAATTCGGCGCCGGTTATATGCACCTGACTGGCAAGACTGGCATGCCGTATCTGTTTGGCACCGAACCGCTGGTGATCACTGAGGGCACCCTCAGTTCCGAGTTCCTCAACCCCAAGGAACGCAGCTGGCAGGTGCGCTACGACTACAACTTTGCCGGGATGGGCGCGCCGGGCCTCAACGGCATGCTGCGCTACGTGAGTGGCGACAATATCGAGCTGGCCAGGTTTGGCGGCTCGAATCTGAGCGAGAGCGAAAAAGACATCGAAGTCTGGTATGTCCTGCAAAGCGGCCCGCTCAAGGATCTGTCGCTGCGCCTGCGCAACGCCTGGTACCGCAACGACTTCACCGCCCAGGCCAGCCACCGCGATGACAACGAGCTGCGTCTCAATATCGATTACACCTGGAAATGGTGGTGACTATTTGCGACCACACATGCGACATGGGCTGGCTGTGCAGGCAGGAGTTTCGCTAAGCTCTGCGGTTTCCCATTGTCCTCAAGCGGTAAGCCCATGATTGAAGTCACCGAGGTGTCCATAGCCCAACTGCGCGCCGCGCTCGAATCCGGCCAGACCACGGCGGTAGAACTGGTACAGGCTTATCTGGCGCGGATCGACGCCTACGACACAGCTGACACCCCCACCGCCCTCAATGCCGTGGTGGTGCGCAACCCCCTGGCAATGACCGAGGCGCAGGCCTCCGACGACCGCCGTGCCAAGGGCCAGGCCCTCGGCCCGCTGGACGGCATCCCCTATACCGCCAAGGACAGTTACCTGGTCAAGGGCCTGACCGCCGCGTCGGGCAGCCCCGCCTTCAAGGACCTGGTGGCGTACCGCGATGCTTTCACCAT
>NZ_WIVQ01000143.1:0-6972 GCF_009600545.1 Pseudomonas sp. FSL R10-1339
ACGCCGGCATCGGCCAGCGGTGCTACATAGCGGTAGGAGAGCTGGCCACCATTGGCAAAGCTGGTCTGGCTGCCCAATGGCGCTGGCTGGCCTCGTTTGTGGCTGCCTGCCGTGGCTCGGTGAACCAGCGCAATGGCGCGCATTTGCTGCGCCTGGCATTGCTCAGCCAGGCCACGCTGCAGCAGTGGCGCGAAGAAGATCAGCTCGACGGCTTCGCCTGGCAGCGCAACGGCAAGCTGGTGGCGTTCCGTGAGCGCGGCAACTTTGAAAAGGCCCGGAAAAAAGTTATCCACAGCTCATTTCAACAAGCACTGACTGCCGGCGAGTGCGCCAGCCTGGAACCCGGGCTGCAAGGCTCGTCGTTTATCGGCGGTATTTATACCCCCAGCGAAGAGGTCGGGGATTGCCACGGATTCTGTCAGCAACTGGCCACCCGCTTGCAGGCCAGTGGCCGTTGCACCTTTATGCTGGGCAAGACCGTCACCCGGCTTCGCCACGCCAACGGGGCGGTACAGGCAGTGGAAATGGGCGACGAGGTTCTGGCCGTGGACCAACTGGTGCTCGCCGCCGGGCACAACAGCCCGGCCCTGCGCCTGCCGGGGCTGCACCTGCCGTTGTACCCGCTCAAGGGTTACAGCCTTACGCTGGCCCTGACCGACCCGCAAAAGGCACCACAAGTGAGCATTACCGACTACGACCGCAAAATTGTCTACGCGCGTATCGGCAAGCAACTGCGCATCGCCGCGATGGTCGATATCGTCGGCTTCGACCCTGCCCCGGACCCCAAGCGCCTGGCGCAAATGCGTCAACTGGCCAGCAGCACTTTCCCGGATGCGGGCAACTATCAAACCGCCATCGAATGGGCTGGCATGCGCCCTGCAACCCCCAGCGGCGTACCCATCCTGGGTGCCAGCGGTTATCGCAACCTGTGGCTCAACCTGGGCCACGGCGCCTTGGGCTTCACCCTGGCCTGCGGCAGCGGGCGCTTGCTCAGCGAGCTGATTGCACAACGCAAAACCTCCATTGACATGCAAGGCCTGGCCGCCTGAGTGCGCCATCCCGTCCAGAAGGAAAGCCATATGACCATTCAACGCATCAACAGCAATGACCGTTTGAGCGCCGCCGCGACGTTTGAAGCCCTGGTGTTTCTGTCGGGACAGGTGCCTACGCAAAGCGAGGACATTACCGCGCAAACGCAAGAAGTGTTGAGCAAGATCGACGCCCTGTTGGCCGAAG
Organism: Pseudomonas sp. FSL R10-1339; assembly: GCF_009600545.1. Taxonomy (NCBI): domain Bacteria; kingdom Pseudomonadati; phylum Pseudomonadota; class Gammaproteobacteria; order Pseudomonadales; family Pseudomonadaceae; genus Pseudomonas; species Pseudomonas sp. FSL R10-1339. The sequence goes on from NZ_WIVQ01000143.1 coordinate 1,237, forward strand.
CTGGCAGCGATAAAGACCACATCGTTAACGCCACCCTTTACCTGCAAAACATCCAGCGCGACTTTGCGGCCATGAATGCCGTGTGGTCAGCCTGGCTGTCGGCAGGCAAGGCGCCCACCCGCACCACCCTGCAGGCGGAGCTGGCACGGCCTGAGGTATTGGTGGAAATCAGCGTGATTGCAGTTCGTCATTAATCTGTGTGAGGGGAAAACAACAATGAACAAATTTGCCTTGATCAGTTGCACGCTGGGCCTGTTAATCAGCCATGCCGTACAAGCCAACGAAGCCCCGTTGCAGGGCACACTGAAAAAAATCGCCGACTCGGGAAGTATTACCCTGGGTTATCGCGATGCATCGGTGCCGTTCTCCTATGTCGGCGATAACAGCGGCAAGCCCATGGGCTATTCGGTGGAGCTGGCCAATAAAATCGTCGAGCGCATCCAGCAGCAAGTGGGCAGCAAACCGCTGAAGGTCAAATACAACCTGGTGACCTCGCAAACCCGCATCCCGCTGGTGCAGAACGGCACCGTAGACCTGGAATGCGGCTCAACCGGCGTGACCGCCGAACGGCAAAAACAGGTGGCATTTTCCTATGGGTTTATTTACGTCAAAGGCCAACTGCTGACCGCCAAGGACAGCGGCATCAAGGGCTTTGATGATTTGCGCGACAAAAACGTGGTGACAACGGCAGGCACCACCAACGAACGCTTTATCAAAAGCTACAGCGCCGACCACAAAATGGGCATGAACGTGATCAGTGCCAAAGATCATGGTGAAGCCTTCAAGATGCTCGAAACCGGCCGCGCCGTTGCGTTTTATATGGACGATGCGCTGCTCTACGGCGAACGTGCCAAAGCTCGTGATCCGCACAAATGGGTGGTTGTAGGGGATGAGCAATCCCGTGAAATCTACAGCTGCATGGTGCGCAAGGACGACCCGCAGTTCCTGGCGGTGGTGAACAAGACCCTGGCCGACCTGTATCAGTCCGGGGAAATCACCAGCATTTACCAGCGCTGGTTCGAACAACCGATCCCGCCCAACGGCCTGAACCTGGAGTTCCCGATGACCGCCGAGCTAAAACAGATCATCGCCAAGCCGGTGAGTGATCCGGTGGAGTAAGGGCGTCAAAAAAAGTCTTCCGTTACACCCTCACCTTCAAACCAGCTGCCCCAAAACGCGCCTGCTGCACTCAGGCGCGTGCTGCTTCAGTGCGTTGCCAGCGTATCCAGCGACTTGTCGACATAACCCTTGGCCAGCTCCACCAAGTGCATGACCGACAACACCAAATCGAACGGGTGGCAGCCGTACGCAGGTTAGTAGACCGGTGAGCTCGGAAACCGGCGCGCCCGAGGGCGCCCTGCGCACGGCCACCATAAAGCGGGGCCAAAAAAACGCCTCACTAAGGTGGCGCCTTGCGCCTTGCTCATCTACCAGGCGACTAAACCCGACCGCTGATTTGCAGCGATGGGCCGAGACTATTCCCCGATTTGAACAGGCGCAAGCGAGCGGAATCTTCTCGGATGATTCACGAGAATGAAAGCGAAACGTCGTACGAAACGACTGAAATTGAAGGCCACGCCTTTGTGGGAGCGGGCTTGCTCGCGATGCAGGCGCCGCGGTAGGTCTAGATAATCGCGTCGACCCCATCGCGAGCAAGCCTGCTCCCACAAAAGCAAAAAAGCAGGGCCTGACTTAGAAATCACCCCACAACTGCTGCGCCACGGCCAGGGCTACAACCGGCGCAGTTTCGGTACGCAGCACCCGTGGGCCAAGGCGTGCAGGCTGGTAGCCGGCGGCCTGGGCCAGGTCGATTTCGTTATCGGTCAGGCCGCCTTCGGGGCCGATCAAAAACGCCAGGCGCGAAGGTTTCGCGTGGCTGGCCAAGGGTTCTGACACCGGGTGCAGCACCAGCTTGAGGTCGGCTTCAGTGGTTTTGATCCAGTCGCTGAGCAACACCGGCGGATGGATAACGGGCACCCGCGAACGGCCGCATTGCTCACAGGCGCTGATCGCCACCTGCCGCCAGTGGGCCAGACGTTTGTCGGCGCGTTCGTCCTTGAGCCGCACTTCGCAGCGCTCGCTCATGATCGGGGTGATTTCAGTCACGCCCAGCTCGGTGGCCTTTTGAATAGCCCAGTCCATACGCTCGCCACGGGACAGGCCCTGACCGAGGTGAATGGCCAATGGCGATTCAACTTGCCCTGCGAAGGTTTCGTCCAGCAGCACGCGTACGCGCTTTTTGCCGACTTCCAGCAAGCGTCCCAGAAACTCCTGGCCCGAGCCGTCGAACACTTGCAAGGCATCGCCCTCGGCCATACGCAGCACGCGGCCAATGTAATGCGCCTGAGCCTCAGGCAATTCATGCTCACCAAGGCTCAAAGGAGCGTCGATAAAAAAGCGGGACAATCTCATTTAAATTCTCTGAAAATTCGGGTGCTAATGTGGGAGCAGGCCCGCTCCCACAGGAGATACAGTACGGCCCGGTTTAACCCGGGTCACGGAAGTCCGGGTGAAAATTCGATGGCACGGCCACGCTGATGTCGCTGCGGGTCGCGATATCGATCCCTTCACTGGCCACTTCAGCCAAAAAGTCGATCTGCTCGGGGGTGATCACGTAAGGCGGCAAGAAATACACCACGCTACCCAGTGGGCGCAACAACGCACCCCGCTCCAGGGCGTGCTGGAAGACTTTAAGCCCCCGACGCTCCTGCCACGGGTAAGCGGTTTTGCTGGCCTTGTCCTGAACCATTTCAATGGCCAGCACCATACCGGTCTGACGCACTTCCGAGACATGAGGATGATCAACCAGATGGGCAGTCGACAGGGCCATACGTTGAGCCAAGGCCTTGTTGTTCTCGATAACGTTGTCTTCTTCGAAGATATCCAGCGTCGCCAACGCTGCGGCACAGGCCAGCGGATTACCCGTATAGCTGTGGGAATGCAGGAAGGCGCGCAGGGTCGGGTAATCGTCGTAGAACGCGCTGTACACCTCATCCGTGGTCATGCAGGCCGCCAACGGCAAATAGCCACCGGTCAACGCTTTGGACAGACACAGGAAGTCCGGCGTGATACCCGCCTGTTCGCAGGCGAACATGGTGCCGGTGCGGCCAAAGCCCACGGCAATTTCATCAAGGATCAAGTGCACGCCGTAACGGTCACAGGCCTCGCGCAGCAGTGTGAGGTACACCGGGTGGTACATGCGCATGCCACCCGCGCCCTGAATCAACGGCTCGACGATAACCGCAGCCACGGTTTGATGATTTTCGGCGAGAGTCTGCTCCATCGCCAAAAACATCGTGCGCGAATGCGCTTCCCAGCTCACGCCTTCAGGGCGCAGGTAGCAGTCGGGGCTCGGCACCTTGATGGTGTCGAGCAGCAACGCCTTGTAGGTTTCAGTGAACAACGGCACATCGCCCACGGCCATCGCGGCCATGGTTTCACCGTGATAGCTGTTGGTCAGGGTAACGAAGCGTTTTTTGTCTGGCTGTTCACGGTTGAGCCAGTAGTGAAAGCTCATCTTCAGCGCAACTTCGATGCACGACGAGCCGTTATCGGCATAGAAGCAACGGGTCAGGCCTTCAGGTGTCATCTTGACCAGCCGCTCGGACAGTTCGATCACCGGCTGATGGCTGAAGCCTGCAAGGATCACGTGCTCCAACTGATCGACCTGATCCTTGATGCGCTGGTTGATTCGCGGGTTGCAGTGGCCAAACACATTGACCCACCAGGAACTCACGGCATCGAGGTAGCGCTTGCCTTCAAAGTCTTCCAGCCACACGCCTTCGCCGCGCTTGATAGGGATCAAGGGCAGTTGTTCATGGTCTTTCATTTGGGTGCAGGGATGCCACAACACGGCAAGGTCGCGTTGCATCCACTGGTTATTCAGGCCCATTTTCACTCTCCTGGCGCTGGCTCCCGGCGTGTGCGGGCAAACAAGAGTGCAAGCCTATGCAATGCGCAGGCGTGTAACAACCTATTACGTTTACTCCGTATTCAAAGACGGCCTTGGACACCCACAGGCAACACAAATATTGTTAACGTTTGCTTAACGTTTGACTCTCAGGCTTCAGATCGTATTTATCGATAGCTTGCAGCAATAAAATGCGCTTTCAATCGATAGGTAAACCATTAGTCTTAGACCCAAGTTCCTACAGGATGTTGGTCATGCAGCTACGTAACTCTTCTTCTCGCTATGGTGCCGTCAGCATCTTCATGCACTGGTCTGTTGCGTTGGCGGTGTTCGGGTTGTTCGCACTGGGGTTGTGGATGGTCGGTCTGGACTATTACAGCCCTTGGCGCAAAGAGGCGCCTGACCTGCATAAAAGCATTGGTCTGACGCTATTCGCTGTAATGCTGCTACGCGTTGTATGGATCTGGTTCAGCCCGGCACCACCGGCACTGGCCAGTTACAGCCGTGCAACACGAATCGGTGCCAAACTCGGGCATGGTTTTTTGTATCTGGGTTTGTTTGCCGTGATGATCGCCGGCTACCTGATTTCCACCTCTGAAGGCGTGGGTATTCCGGTTTTCGGCCTGTTTGAAGTCCCTGCACTGATTTCCAACCTGCCTGACCAGGCTGATGTAGCGGGTGTCGTGCATCTTTACCTGGCATGGGCCGTGGTCATTTTTGCAGGGCTTCATGGTCTGGTTGCTTTGAAACACCACTTTATCGATCGTGATGCGACCCTGAACCGTATGCTGGGGCGCAAAGCCTGATGCTCAACCTCAACTCAAAAGGAATAGAACGCATGTTGAAAAAGACCCTCGCTGCGCTGGCTCTCGGAACCGCAATGCTGACCGCAGGTCAGGCCATGGCGGCTGACTACACCATCGACAAAGAAGGCCAGCACGCCTTTATCGACTGGAAAGTCAGCCACCTGGGCTTCAGCTTCATTCACGGTACTTTCAAAGACTGGAGCGGTACGTTCTCGTGGGACGCAGCCAAACCTGCCGACAGCAAGATTGACGTGACCCTGAAAACCGCCAGCCTGTTTTCCAACCACGCCGAACGTGACAAGCATATCGCCAGCAAAGATTTCCTGGACGTGAGCAAGTACCCGGAAGCGACCTTCAAGTCGACCAAGGTTGTGCCGACTGGCGACAACACAGCTGACGTAACCGGTGACCTGACCCTGCACGGTGTGACCAAGCCTGTAACCTTCAAGGCAACGTTCAACGGCGAAGGCAAGGATCCGTGGGGCGGCGAACGTGCTGGCTTCAACGCGACCACCACCATCAACCTGCAGGATTTCGGCATCAAGTCCCCAAGCAAGGACCAGACCCTGAGCCTGGATATCTCGCTGGAAGGCGTAAAGGCCAAGTAATAGCGCTTTTAAACGGCTAAAAAAAACGCCCCGGCTTGTGAGAGCCGGGGCGTTTTTTTGTGTGCTGTCGTAGGAGCGGGCTTGCTCGCGATTGGATTGCCTCGGTGCAGCCGTTAACCCGAAGTACCTGAATCGCGAGCAAGCCCGCTCCCACAATTTTTAGCGGTTACGCGTCAGCAGCGCTGGCTTCTCGCCACGCGGGCGGTTCGGCAGTTGATCGAGCTGCTCAGGCGTCGGGAAGCGATCGCTTTTCGACTCTTTGTGCATGATCTTCGGCTGGTTCTCGCGTGGGCCTTTAACCGCTGGCTCTTGACGGGCATCGTCACGGGCCGGGCGGTTTTCGCGACGGGCCTGGCCGTCACGCGGAGCGCCACTGCGTGGACCGCTGCGCTTGGCAGGCGGAGTGCCAGTG
>NZ_WIVQ01000144.1:0-6888 GCF_009600545.1 Pseudomonas sp. FSL R10-1339
GCACCGGCACTGGCACCACCGGCTGCGTGGCTAGCGGATCGGCCGTTGCCACGTCATCGCCCGGCTTGTCAGTACTGTCATCCTGATCAGTGCTGACTGCGTCTTCCGTCTTGCCGGCAGGCAAGGGGTTGCCGCTACCGGCAACGGCTGGCGCCGGGTCGGCTGCCTGGGCATAGACCTTTGCAAAAGGCTGCGCATCAGCCTTGGCAGGCTGCACAGGACTGCTCGCCGAGGCTTTAGGGGCTGCGGCGGCAGGTGTCAGAAGCAGGGTTGGGGCAGCAACGGGCATTAACGGCTCTCCACTGTACGGCTGGCATGGGTACAGGTCAGAGAGTCACAGCAAGGTTCGGGCCAGCTTTAGTGCACAGTCAGCGGGATACAAAATGCGGCGACACCGAACGCTGGCGCTCGGCGCGATACAGGCGCCGGACCATCTGATATTCATCGTCGATTTTGATCACCAGCTCCTGGATCTCGGCCAGTTGCTTCTTTTGCGCACGCTCTTCAAGCAGGCCGCACAAATGTGCCAGGCGAATGGCACCCATATTGCTGCTGCTGCCTTTGAAACTATGGGCAACCAGCGTCAGGTCGCAAGCCTCGCGGGCGTTGTGCAGTTGGCCAAGACGCTCTTCGGAGTCGGAGAGGAAGGTGTCCAGCAGGTCGGCAAACCCTCCCTCCATCACGTCTCGCAACGCATTGACCACTTTCGGGTCCATATGAATGTCAGACACTTGCTCACTCCTTGATCAAGAATGAGCGGATTATGCCAGACCCCCCCACGAAAACTCCACGGTCGCGCTACGACCATCAGGTGCCCAACGTGCTGCAGGGCAGAGTTGACGCACCAGGCTCACCCCGCGTCCCGACAGACGGTCTAAATCCAGTGGCCTGGCCATCACCCTGGCAACATCAAAACCCGCACCACTGTCTTCTACCTGGATCAGCAGGCGACCGCTTTCGCCGATCGGCTCGACTTGCAACGAGAACCGCACAAACCCGTACTTGAGCGTTGCCAGACGCTCCTTGCGCTGCTGATAGTAATGGGCAAAGCCCCCTGTATCGCGCTTGAGCCGTGAATCGAGGCCCAACACCCCGTGCTCCAGGGCATTACTGTAAAGCTCGGCAAGCACCGCATGAATCACCGGCCCCTGAGCGCGCAGCCCGTGGACTTCCATCAGCAACTGCAACACGTAAGGCAGTGGATTGAACTGCTGCAGGCTGGGCGCCCGAAACTCGAAGCTGGCCGACCAGTCCCGCGGGCTGCATTGGCCACTGTCGGAATAGACAATCGCCGGCACCCCCAAAAAAGCCGGCAGCTGTGAAGTGATCTGCACCATGCTCACATCATCCCGGGCCTGCCCCTGAAAATCCCGCAAAGCCTGTTCGACCTCGGCAATCAGTTGCAACGGATGCCGATTGGCATCCAGCACCCGCTCCAGGCGCTCAACCCCGAACAATTGCTGATTGGGGCCACAGGTATCGATCACACCGTCGGTCAATAAAAACACCTGATCACCGGGCAGCATCGGCAACACCTGGGTGGCATGGTCAAACACTTCGGCGCGCAAGACACCCAACGGCAAGTGCTGCGAGGTCAGTGCCGTGCGCTGACCGCTGAGTGCGGCTTGCAAATAGCCATCGGGCATACCGCCATTCCAGACTTCGACGCAGCGCCGCTGGGCGCTCACACACAGCAACGCGGCGCAACAGAACATGTCCACGGGAAGGATACGCTTAAGCTTGGCGTTCATTTCCCTGAGTATTTCCGCCAACCCGTAGCCCTTGGCCGTCATGCTGTAGAACACCTCGGCCAGAGGCATTGCACCAATCGCCGCAGGCAAACCGTGGCCGGTAAAGTCGGCGAGCAGCAGATGGGTATCGCCTGAGGGCGTATAGGCGGCCAACAGCAAATCGCCATTGAACAAGGCATAGGGCGATTGCAGATAACGGATATTGGGGGCATCGAGGCAGCCCGAGTGTGCCACCCGGTCAAATACGGCTTTGGCCACCCGCTGTTCGTTGAGCAAGTAGTCGTTGTGCCGGGCGATCTGGTCGCGCTGCTGCACTATCGTTTGCTGCAGCCTGCGCAGGCGCTGCATCGAGCCGCTCAATTGATATCGAACAACTTGTCGAAATTGGAAACGCCCAGAATCTTGCGCACATCCGGGCTGCTGTTGACCACGCGAATATCAGAATCATCACCGCCGACATGCTCACGCAACAGCAGCAGCATGCCCAGGGCCGAGCTGTCGAGATAGGTGGCATCCTTCAAATCCACCACTACGCAGGCGGGCGCGGGGCTGAGTTCTTCGTAAGCGTCACGAAATTCCTGGTGCTTGGCAAAGTCGAACCGGCCCTTGATGGCGATCGTCAGCTTACTGCCATCTGCCGAGACTTCAGATGTCACTGCCATGTGAATTGCTCCCGAGATAGTCAGTGCAACTATAGACGCTTCTGTGAGCACCGCCGCAGGCCAATACCCGTAGCAGCTGCTACGGGATGCAGAGGACGTACGCGATCAGTACACGTCTTTGCGCGGCAAGCGCTGGGACAGTTCGTCCATCAGCTTTTGCTCGCGCTTGTCTTCCAGCTGGCGCGCTTCGTCGGCGTAGCGCTGTACCAGTTTGCGCAGCCCCTCAACCCGGGCATAGGCCTGTTGCCAGGTCTCGCGGGCCTTGTCGAGATTGTTCTGATGCCACACCAGGCTTTGACGCTGCTGGCCAACGGCGGTTTCCAACTGGCCGAGGAAGTACTGATAGTTACGCAGCCATTGGCCCGTGACTCCCTGGCTGCCGCGGTCTACCCATTGCGCCTGGTATTCCCCGCGGAAGTTTTCCAGATCACCCAGTTTGCTGTTGGCCAGGTTGACCTGCCCCTGGAAGTGACCCAGACGCTGGGCCGCAGCCTTCTCGGTCTTTTCCGCCATGTCCACCACCGGCGCCAGACGCGAAGCCCTGTTGTCACTGGCCATGGTCGATTAACCTCCGGCTGCCGGGGCGAAGATACTGCCCAGATGACCGCCGCTTTCGGCCAGGCTGATATTGTCGTTCAACCCCTGGCGCAGATACCCCACCATCGCCGGTTGCAGGGCAATGGCGGTATCGGTCTCGCGATCGCCGCCCGGCACATAGGCGCCCACGCTGATCAAGTCCCGCGCCTGCTGGAAGCGCGACCACAGCTGCTTGAACTGCTGGGCGCGGCGCATATGCTCTTCACTGACCACCGAGGGCATGACCCGGCTGATGGATGCTTCAATATCGATGGCCGGGTAATGGCCCTCTTCGGCCAATCGACGGGATAACACAATATGACCGTCGAGCACGCCCCGCGCCGAATCGGCAATCGGGTCCTGCTGGTCATCCCCTTCAGACAGCACGGTGTAAAACGCGGTGATCGAACCACCCCCGGCCTCGGCGTTGCCGGCGCGCTCCACCAGCTTGGGCAGCTTGGCAAACACCGACGGCGGATAGCCCTTGGTCGCGGGCGGCTCGCCAATGGCCAGGGCGATTTCCCGCTGGGCCTGGGCGAATCGGGTCAGGGAGTCCATCAGCAACAGGACGTTCTTGCCCTTGTCGCGAAAGTATTCGGCAATCCGCGTGCAATACATCGCCGCGCGCAAACGCATCAAGGGCGCATCATCGGCAGGCGATGCCACCACCACCGAACGCTTGATGCCTTCGGCACCCAGGATATGTTCGATAAATTCCTTTACCTCACGGCCCCGCTCGCCGATAAGGCCCACCACGATAATGTCGGCCTCGGTAAAGCGGGTCATCATGCCCAGCAGCACACTCTTGCCCACGCCCGTGCCGGCAAACAGGCCCAGACGCTGACCGCGACCCACCGTCAATAAACCGTTGATGCTGCGAATGCCCACGTCCAGCGGCACGCTGATGGGGTCGCGCTTGAGCGGGTTGATGGTGGGGCCGTCCAGCGGCACCCAGTCTTCGGCCTTCATCGGCCCCTTGCCATCCAGCGCACGGCCGGCGCCATCGAGCACCCGGCCGAGCATGCTCATGCCCATCGGCAGGCGACCATTATCGGCCAGCGGCACCACTCGGGCGCCCGGCGCAATGCCGGCGACACTGCCTACGGGCATCAGAAAAATTTTACTGCCACTAAAGCCCATCACCTCAGCTTCGACTTCTACCGGGTGAAAGCTGTCGTCGTTGATCACCAGGCAACGGCTGCCCATGGCCGCGCGCAGGCCTTCGGCCTCCAGGGTCAGACCGACCATGCGCAGCAGGCGCCCTTCAACCACCGGCTGCACCGGCAAGGACACCGCCGGAGCGTAGCTGCCCAGGCGCTTGGCAAAACTGGTGCGCTTAAGGTGCATCAAGATCGATGTCGATATCAGGCGCCGCCGGGTGCAGTACCTGTTCGTGGAGCTGGTCAAGCAACTGGCTCATGGCCTGCTTGATCCGTGTTTCGATACTGGCATCGATGCGGCTGTGCTCGGTTTCAATGCGACAGCCTCCCGGTTGCAGGCTGTCGTCTTCGACAATCCGCCATTGCTCGTCATGACGCTCACGCAGGGCCTTGATCTGGTCAAAGTCCTGCGGATTGATAAACAGGCGAATATTCTCGGCGCCCATCGGCAAGAGCTTCAAACCCTCGCGCAGCACTTGCCCGATCTGGCTCGAATCGGTTTTCAGCTCGCGCTGGATCACTTGCCGGGTCATGTGCTCGACCAGCCCGATCATGGCTTTTTCAAGCTGCTGATCCTGCTCGGCAAGCGGTGCCAGCAGGCTGCCCATCAGGCGCTCGAGGCTGGCAACCTTGGCCGTCAGGGCCACTTCGGCTTCCTGGCGAACCTTGAGCTGGGTGCTATGAAAACCTTCTTTCTCACCCGTGGCGAAGCCTTCGTTGTAGGCCTCCTGGCGAATGCTTTCGAGCTCTTCAAGGGTCAACGGCTGGACTTCTTCCAGCGGCACCTCTTCCATCTCAGGCAGTTCTTCAACCGGCTCGGGTTCGGGCTCTGCTTCGGGCTCGCGCCACGGATCGAAGCTGGGCAGGCCCCAGACATCAAAAGCACCGACATCCTTGGCACGGATTACATCACCGGGGGTTTCGCCGCTGCTCACTTAGATCATCTCTTCGCCGCCCTTCCCGCCGAGAGCAATTTCTCCGGCTTCGGCCATACGGCGGGCGATGGTGAGGATTTCCTTCTGCGCAGTCTCGACATCGCTGACGCGCACCGGGCCTTTGGCTTCCAGATCGTCGCGCAGCAATTCGGCGGCACGCTTGGACATGTTCTTGAAGATCTTTTCCTGCACGTTCTCGTCGGAGCCCTTGAGCGCCAGTACCAGTACGTCAGAGGACACTTCCCGGAGCAACGCCTGGATACCGCGGTCGTCGACATCGGCCAGGTTGTTGAACACGAACATGAGGTCTTCGATCTGACCCGAAAGGTCTTCGTCGATATCCCGGATCGAGTCCATCAACTGCGCTTCCATCGAGCTGTCGAGGAAGTTCATGATATCGGCCGCGCGCTTGACCCCACCCAGGGAGGTACGCGCCGCGTTGGAGTTGCCGGAGAACTGCTTCTCGAGGATCTGGTTAAGCTCCTTGAGCGCCGCCGGTTGCACGGTGTTGAGCGACGAGACCCGCAGGATGATGTCGAGGCGCGCCTTCTGGTCAAAGTGGCCGAGCACTTCTCCCGCCTGGTCAGGGTCGAGGTAAGCCACCACAATGGCCTGGATTTGCGGGTGCTCAAAGCGGATCACATCGGCAACGGCACGCGGTTCCATCCACTTGAGGCTATCCAGGCCGCTGGTATTGCCACCCAGCAGGATGCGGTCGATCAGGCCGTTGGCCTTGTCTTCGCCCAGGGCCGAGGTGAGCATTTTGCGGATGTAGCTGTCCGAGCCCACGCCGAGGCTGGTCTGGTCGCCGACGATCTCGACGAATTCGCTCATCACCTGCTCGACCTGCTCGCGGTGCACGTTGCGCATTTGCGCCATCGCCACACCCACCCGCTGGACCTCCTTGGGGCCCATATGGCGCAGCACCTGGGCGGCATCGGATTCGCCCAGCGACAGGAGCAAAATGGCGGCCTTGTCGACCCGGGTCAACTTGGCGTTGGCGGCGGCGCGGTTATCACTCATCGGCATTGATCCACTCTTTTACTACCTGGGCCACACGGCCCGGATCTTCTGCGACCAGACTCTTGATTGCATTCAACTGCGCGTCATAGCCTTCGCTGGGGCTTGGCAACATGATGCTTTGCGGGCCGCCAAGGCTGACACGGTCGTTGGCCAGCTCGCCATCCAGACCGCCCAGGCCGCCCATCTCGGCATCACTGCCAATACCGGCCACCTGCTTGTTGCGGCCGTGACCGGTGATGTTGTTGAGCACCGGGCGCAACACACCGAACACCAGCACCAGAATGAACAGCACGCCGAGCACTTGCTTGACCACATCCCAGAACCAGGGCTGGGAATAGAACGGGATATCGGCAATCACTTCACCCCGCTCGGTGGAGAACGGCACATTGATCACGCTGACGCTGTCGCCACGGCTGGCATCGAAGCCCACGGCGTCCTGCACCAGACGGGTAAAGCGCGCCAGCTGATCGGTGGTCCATGGCACCTGGGTGATTTCACCGTTGGCCGGGTTGACGCTGATCTTGTCGTCGATCACCACCGCCACCGACAGGCGATTGACCCTGCCCTGCTGCTGTTTGGTGTGGCTGATGGAGCGGTCAAGCTCGAAGTTGCGGGTCGACTGCGAACGTTTGTCGGCCGGGTACGGCGCCAGCATTGGCTGGCCGGTGCCCGGATCCATGATTTGCTGGCCGTTGGCATCAAGCAACGGCTGGCCCGGCTGGATCATGCCCGCCCCGCCAGCAGCTCCCTGGCCGGTTTGCTGCGGTGCGCTGGCCGGGCT
>NZ_WIVQ01000145.1:0-6822 GCF_009600545.1 Pseudomonas sp. FSL R10-1339
TGGCTCATGACGCACTCGGGGCAGGTGGTGAGGCTGTATTTCAGCATACTTGGAGACTTGTTCGGAGTTTCCCTAGAGCCTGTATTTTCGATTTACAATAGGACTTGCTATTTGGAAGAGCTTTCTTCAGGGTTTCAGGCCGTTTTCACAATAATAGTTATGGTTTTTCAGTGGTTGGAGACTAGCAATCCGAATAATCGTTTGGCTGCAACTGCTGTAGGAACGGTAATGATTGATGAGTTGGATCTTCATCTTCATCCTGAGTGGCAGTTTACTTTGCGAGACGGGCTTTTGAAGTTGTTTCCTATGTTGCAATTTATAGTGACTACTCATTCGCCACATCTTCTAGCATCGGCTAAAAAAAATGAAGTGATAATTATGCCTGCGAATAATATAGGCGGTTATATTAGCTCTTCTGATCAAGTGTATTCCGGATGGTCTACAGATCAAATTTTGTCTGATGTGATGGACGTTAAAAGCTTGGACAATAAGGAGCATCAACGTCTTGTTTCTCGAGCCTTGGAACTTGCTGAGAACCGTAATTTGTCAGGTCTGGAGGAGGCTATCCATAATTTGGAAATGGTCTCTCATCCTAGTGACACAATCGTCACGGTGCTAAAGGTTAAGCTTGCATCGCTGGTGGCGTTGAAAAATGATTAAATTAGTTCGGGGTGTTGAACCTGTTTTCTTAAGAGATAATAAAGATAGGCTCTTGAAGGACTTGGAAGAAGCTATTGAAAAGTATGGGGGGTATAAGGAAATTCCTGATGATGAAAAGGCTAAGCTTGTAGCTCCATATAGACATAAGGAAGTTAAGAGTGCTCTCGTTGAGTCCTCAAATGGGAAATGTGCTTTTTGTGAATGCATTCCGTCCGAAGGAGGGAATGTTGAAGTTGAACATTACAAGCCCAAAGCGCTATATCCATCTTATACGTTTGATTGGAATAATCTCTTGCCAGCTTGTCGGCGTTGCAATGGTGATAAAAGTCACCATGATACGGTAGCTGAACCGATTGTTAATCCATATGAGCATAATCCGGAGGAGTATTTTTTTTATGAGGGGTTGAATCTAAAAGGAAGGCCTGGAGAGTTATTGCATGTTGCCGAGTTGACCATTGAGGTTTGCGGGCTTAATACTTTAAGGCTTTGGGAGCCTCGGTCAAAAATTTATGTTTGCTTGCATGATTTCGAACTTGCCATTAGGCAGGCTGTTAAGGATTATCAGGAAGCTACTTCTCCACTGAAAAAGTCTAACAGACTAAGATCTATTCGAGAGGCAATCGATAGGATTGAAATGTTAGCGCGAAATAGTGAAAGATACTCTAGTTTCTGTGACTCCTACTTAAGATCGTCTAATATTTATTTAGAAGCAAAAAAAATGCTAGATTAATATTGTTAGAATGTCGTAGTAATCTGACGGTCACTCTGGAATAAACGACCCAACCACCTTCCCACAAATCTGCGTCTCTTCCGTAATATCAATGATTGGATATTGCGGATTGATTGGTCGTAGATAAACTCGTCCTGCATCCGAATCCAGCACCTTGAAGGTCACTTCATTGGTACGTGGTACCCGCGCGACCACACGATCACCATTATTGGTCTGTGCCTCTGGATCAACAAAGATGATGCAGCCGGTTGGATAACTTCTACCTGGCCCCGGGTTGGTCATTGAGTCACCCAAAACCTTCAGCGCATAGCCGCTTTGGCTGATAGGGACGGGGCAGGAGATCCAGGCGTCTGAGTCGTAGGGTTCAAAATTACAGATGGCTTCACACCATGCCCCGGCCTGTACCCACGATATAAGGGGAACCTTGCCGAAGCGTTCAAGCATGCCAGTGACGTTGCTTCCATCGCCTACCTTGAGCTGTTGAACAACGCTCTCAGCCGTCTGTTCTTTAGGCAGAACCCCGTATTCCAGCCATTCACGGCGCACTTTCAGCCAATCGCACAGGGCAACCATGCTGTCGGCCTCAGCCATAGCTTCGCCATTCAGCCATTTGCTGATGGCCTGGGTGGTTTTGTGAACCCCCACGCTTTTCAGGCGCTTGTGAATGTCCACACCTCGTCCACGGCTACGGATGCCGGCGTCGTCTAGTGCTTCATGCAGGCGCGAGCTGAACTCTGCGCGTAATTCTTGCTTATCAACCATAGGTTGAGAGTCTCACAAAGCTTGCGCAATAGTCAGTTGATGTTTAATATCAACTGCGAGTTGATAAGTGGAGCCTGTAATGCTGAATCCCGCGGATTTTCCGAATGCCATTGCGTTCGCGTTTGAAGCTGTAGGTGGTATCGGTGCCGCAGCCAAGGTGTGTGAGCGTAGCTACCAGGCGCTGAATAAATGGCGTCTGGCGGCGTGTTTGCCCCGGACTGATTACACGGGTGAGACCCGTTATGCCGAGCTTCTGGCAACAGCGGCACAGAAAAACGGCCACTCGTTTGAGGCTGCATGGTTGCTGGAAGCATCGTCGCCCCATAAGGCTGCAGCATAGTTTAGAAAGAAAAAAGGCGGCCTATAAGGCCGCCCAGTTCCTCCCGGCACACACCACCACAGTGTCGCCGGGTCGCGGTCAAGGTAGGCGGGCACACCACATGCAATTCCGCCTCCCTTAACCGCGCTTTCCAAGGCTCGGAAGCTTTGGGTTGCTGCCATTTCCACCACAGATCTGGCAGCTGTTGCGCCAGAGGTAAGCGACGGATCGCTTGCCTCGGCACGGTGCCGGTTTCGACCTTACGAATCTAGACCGGCTTTTTGGGCCCTTTCAAGCCACGCGGCAAATGTACCACCACAGCACGCCGCGCGGCACTGGCAACATTCAGGATTAATGCCATGAGCCGTATTGCTCTTAGTTGCACCCAGCGAGCGCGTCGGGAAATTCTTCCGCTCGAATTGGCGCTTTATCACGCTGCCAGGGACTACCCGGGCGGCGCTGCTGCGATAGCCGCCACCACCGGCCGCAACCCCACCACGCTGCAGCACAAGCTGTCTCCCACCCATCCAAGCCACGCGGTAAATGTTCAAGAGTTTGCCGAGATCCTGGAGCTGACCAAAGACCGCCGCATTCTTGATTCGGTACATGCGTTGGTGGGCGACACGATCTGGCAGGAATTGGCCGAAGTTTATACCGACGATATGCCGGAGACGCTGACCATCGGGCTTGCTGGGTACTTTCGGCAGGTCGCGGATCTGGCCGACACCTGGGCCAAGAGTATTGGTGACGGGATCGTCGACGACAGCGAGCTGGCCGAGATCCGCCTGCAGGTGTTTCGCGGCATTCAGGGGCTGCTGGGGTTGTTCAACCGAGCGGCTTATGTCAACTCGACTACGCGGGGTGCCGACCGTGGCTGATGACGTGGATTTTGCTAATGACCTGGTGCAGGAACGCATCGACCGGGCATTGGCTGCGCGCAAAGCGCAGCCGGTGTTTGAGTCTTACGAATTCTGTGAGGACTGCGACACGGCCATCCCTTTGGCTCGTCGCTTGGCGGTTATCAGCTGCACGCGCTGTGCAGGGTGCCAGCAACTGAACGAAGAAATAGGTACCCGTTATGCTCGATGACGTACTCGGTCAGTTCGCTGACCACGGCCTTGAACCTGCGCAACCCCTCACGTTCGGCAAGCTGACCCGCTGCAAGACCACCCAGGACAAGGGCAAAGAAAAAAACGGCTGGTATGTGATCCATGAACACCGCACCGAGAAAAACGAGACGCTGATTTTCGGCAGCTTCGGTGACTGGCGTTCCGGCGACAGCAACAAGATCAAGGTCAAGGCCGGGCGCATGAGTCAGGAAGAGCGCGATGTGATGCGCGCTCGCCAGGAGGAGGGTAAGCGCCGCGCTGCAGAGATTGCTGCGAATGCTGCCCGCCGTGCTGCCAATCGGGCATCTGGTCTGTTCAAACGTATGCCGGAGAAAGGCCGTAGTGCCTATCTGGAACGCAAGCAGATCGTCGGTATAGGCGTGCGTTATGCGCCTCGCTCTGGCGCAGTGCTGATCCCGATGAGCAACGCTCGGGATCAGATCGTTGGGCTGCAGGTCATCTATCCCGAGAAACAGACGGACACCGGCCGCGACAAGTCCTATTGGCCCTATGGCATGTCTAAAGAGGGCGCCTTCCACCTGATTGGACCGCACCCTGAGCCGGGTGAACCGGTGCTGGTATGCGAGGGATACGCCACCGGCGCAAGCCTGCATATGGCCACCTCGTTGACGGTGGCCATAGCCTTTGACGCGGGTAACTTGAGCGTGGTGGCCAAGGCCATGCGCGAGCGTTTCCCGGGCCGAGCCTTGATCGTGTGCCGCGACGATGACTGGAAAACCAAACGCCCCAACGGTGAACCCTGGAACCCAGGCGAAGAGAAGGGCAGCAATGCCGCATTGATCGTCGGTGGCCAAGTGGTTGGTCCGGTGTTCTCGGGCGAGCGCGAGATCAAGTGGACCGACTTCAACGACCTGCATTGCGCCGAAGGGTTGGATGCTGTCCGCCGTCAGGTGTTGTCGGTGGTCAGGCCACCGGCTGCGGGTGGTTGGAAAGACCAGCTGGCACGCACCGAAAACGGCTCGTTGATCGCGCATATGCAAAACGTTGAGTTGATCCTGGGTAACGATGAGCGCTGGTCCGGGGTGATCGCTTTCAGCGCGTTCAGCTCCAAGATCGTCAAATTGCGCACACCGCCCTATGGAGGTGGCACCGGTGATTGGGGCGACATCGACGATATCCGGGTGATGAAGTGGCTGGCCCAGCAATACAACCTGCGGGTCAAAGCTTCCAGCGTAATTGAGGCAGTCAGCGTGGTGGCCCACGACCATGCGTTTCACCCGGTACGCAACTACCTGAACAAATTGGAATGGGACCGCGTGCCGCGCCTTGATACCTGGCTCAACACCGTAATGGGTGTGACCCAAAGCGGCTACAGCGCCAAGGTCGGCAAGCGCTGGATGATATCGGCTGTCGCACGGGTAATGCGCCCGGGCTGCAAGGCTGACTCGGTAATGATCCTTGAAGGCGGGCAGGGCGAAGGTAAGTCCACGGCGTTGAGCATCCTTGGCGGCGACTGGTTTATGGATACGCCGTTTGCCCTGGGTGACAAGGACGGCTTTCAGGCCATCCGTGGTAAATGGATCATCGAACTGGGGGAGCTGGACAGCTTCAACAAGGCTGAGAGTACCAAGGCCAAGCAGTTTTTCTCGGCATCCACCGACACCTACCGCGAAAGCTACGGCCGCAGAACAAATGACGTGCCACGCCAGTGTGTTTTCGTGGGTACCACCAACCAGGACGAATACCTCAAGGATGCCACGGGTAACCGCCGTTATTGGCCGGTGGCCTGTACTCGGGTCGATCTGGAGCAATTGCGCGAGATCCGCGACCAGCTCTGGGCCGAGGCGATGTTCTGTTATGAGGCAGGCGAGATCTGGTGGGTCAACCGCGACGAAACCGCGATGTTCTCCGAAGCCCAGGACGAGCGCTTTGTGGTGGATGAGTGGGAAGGCCCGATCCTGAATTGGCTGGAAGAGTCACAGATCGGCGAAACCACCAGCGGCAGCGAAGTGTTGGCTAGCGCGCTCAAGCTCGACTTTGGCCACTGGGGCAAGCCCGAGCAAATGCGTGTCGGGGCGATCATGCATCGGCTTGGATGGCGTCGGGTGCGTCTGCCAGCCCTGGCTAAAAGCGGACAGCGGCCCTGGGCGTACAAGAAGCCGGACAGCTGGGGCAGTCATTCAGCCTTGCAGGTGCAGAAAATCGAGGAGCCTTGTTTTGATTAAGCGCATCGACACTCTGCTCAAGCTCTGGGCTGAGGATCTGCACAGCGAAGCATCCGAAGGCACTGGTAGCGGCAACATGATTGCCATGCTGATGGAAACCAAGGGGGAGCTGATTCGTGGTACGCGGGGCAGTCGGGTGCTGCTTGATGAGTCGGCAGACGTTGAGCTGATCGTCAATAAACACCTGCCACTGCAGCTAGCGGTGGTGGTGCGCGAGCACTACTGCAACCACGACAGCTTCCTGTCGCAGAAGTACAGCCACTGTGGCTGCAGCCGTGACACCTATTACCAACGTCTGCATGAGGCGCACCTGTGCATTGCTGGCTTGCTGATGGGGAAGGCTGCGTGATCCCCGGCACCACTCCAACCATCGTCCTTGTCTTGGCCCACCGCGTCCCACTGCTTTGCAAGGCAGTGGGTCACGCGCAGGCTGCGCCGTTACTGGGCTGTCCCACAGTCCCACCTGTAAAAGCCCCTCGCCCATGTGAGCGTAGCGGGCAGCAATACGCGCGTTTCACGCGCATGCGTGTTCTTAATATTCTATCTATATACGAGGAAACAGTAAAAGAAGTAGGACAGTGGGGCGCAGCCTTTGATTTAGGCACTCTCCCTTGTCCCACCTTGATCCTAAGCAGTGGGGCAGGGCAGACACCCCCCCCAAAAGCGTTAGCCGGGGAGATGTATTCGCCGACATTCCCCGGGCGTTCTGCTGGCTAACCCACTTATTCGCCGGTGGCATTAAAACCCGCTTGCTGCCACCGGAATCCACCTGTAAAAAGTAGTCATCTTCGATAGGTGCGACCGCAGAGAGCGGCAGGCACCACCACACAGAACCCGGCCATTGCGCCGGGTTTTTTGCGTTTAGGGGCAGGCAATGACAACCGAGCAACAAGCGTTAGCGGATATGCCGATCTGGCTGGTGATTGCACTGTCCTTGGTCGGCGGGGTGTCGGGCGAGATGTGGCGAGCGGACAAGGACGGCGCCCGGGGCTGGTCGCTGGTACGGCGCCTGGCCTTGCGCTCTGGTGCCTGCGTCGGCTGCGGGCTGTCCACGAT
>NZ_WIVQ01000146.1:0-6737 GCF_009600545.1 Pseudomonas sp. FSL R10-1339
GCGAGCCTGCTCGCGAAGGTCGTTCGCGAGCAGGCTCGCTCCCACAATAGGGCTTGACCTGCAACAGAGTATCTACATAAAACCGTGACTAAACGTATACGAAATACTATTTAAGCGACCGGAGGCAACAAACATGAGCAAGCGCATCAACTGGAGTGGCGTCTTCCCTGCGGTGACCACTCAATTCAACGATGACTTCAGCATCAACCTGGACAAGACCCACCAGGTGATTTCCAACGTCATCCGTGACGGCGTGTCGGGCCTGGTGGTCTGTGGCTCGGTGGGGGAAAATACCTCCCTGACCGCCGAAGAAAAAATCGCCGTGACCGAAGTCGCTGTGGCAGCCTCCGGCGGCCGGGTGCCGGTCATCTGCGGCGTGGCCGAGTTCACCAGCGTGCAAGCCGCCAAGGTGGCCAATGCCGTGCGCAAGGTCGGCGTCGATGGGGTGATGCTGATGCCCGCGCTGGTCTACGGTTCCAAGCCTTTCGAAACCGCCGAACACTACCGCTATGTAGCCAGGCACGCCGACGTGCCACTGATGGTCTACAACAACCCGCCCATCTACAAAAACGATGTCACCCCCGACATCCTGATTTCTCTGGCCGATTGCGACAACGTGGTGTGCTTCAAGGACTCCTCGGGCGACACCCGCCGCTTTATCGATATCCGCAATGAAGTAGGCGACCGTTTCGTGCTGTTTGCCGGCCTCGACGACGTGGTGCTGGAGAGCATTGCCGTGGGTGCCGAAGGCTGGGTTTCGGGCATGTCCAATGTGTTCCCCAGGGAAGGCGAAACCATCTTCCGCCTGGCCAGGGCCGGGCGTTTCGCCGAAGCCATGCCGATCTATGAATGGTTGATGCCGATCCTGCATCTGGACGCCCGTGCCGACCTGGTGCAGTGCATCAAGCTATGCGAAGCCATTGCCGGTCGCGGCAGCGCCTTGACCCGTCCCCCGCGCCTGGCCCTGCCACGGGAAGATCGGGAATTTGTCGAACGAATCATGGCCAAAGCTCTGGCAAACCGCCCGCGCTTACCTGATGTCGGTCTTTGATCAACGGCTTACTGTAGATACTCTGTTGCCGCCTCCCCCCTTGTGGGAGCGGGCTTGCCCGCTCCCACAACAAGCACCACCCCGCAAATCTATCCCTTCAGCAGCGCCTGCAGGTCATTGAACAAGGCTAACGGAATCTGCACCCCCTCCGCCTCGCTGCGCGCCCGCGCCTCATACCGGCGTTGCGACGGCAAGCGCGCGCCCTGCCCTTCGATCCCGGCAAACAAACCCTCGGCCCGGGCCAGATGCTCTTCGGTTGCCGCACCCAGAAAGCGCTGCGGATCAAACGCGATAATCAACTCGCCATGATAAGGCGATGACTTGCTCCCCGCGTCGTAAGCCAGGGACTCGGCGCTGGTCAAATCGCCAATCAGGGGCCCGGCAATCAACTCCACCATTGCCGCCAGTGCCGAGCCTTTATGCCCGCCAAAGGTCAGCATCGCGCCGGAATCAAGCACCACATTGGCATCGGTGCTCGGCAGCCCTTGAGCGTCAACCCCCCAGCCCTCAGGAATAGCCTTGCCGGCCCGGCGATGAAGTTCGATATCGCCACGGGCAATGGCACTGGTGGCAAAGTCAAAGACAAACGGGTCACGCCCCGCCCGTGGCCAGCCAAAGGCAATGGGGTTGGTACCGAACACCGGCTGGCAGCCGCCCGCCGGGGCCACCCAGGCATGGCTCGGGTTACAGGCCAGCGCTACCAGCCCCGCCGCGGTCAACTGCTCGATTTCCACCCAGAGTGCGGAAAAATGCACACAACGATTGATCGCCAGGGCTGCAATGCCGTTGGCCCGGGTTTTTTCCTGTAACAGCGGCAAACCCGCCTGGAACGCCAACTGGGAAAACCCGCCGGCTGCATCCACCCGCACTATCGACGGCGCCTGGTCGATCACCCGCGGCGCGGCATCGGCCGAGACCTTGCCCGCGCGCAGTGAATTGACACAGCCCAATACCCGGTACAGACCGTGGGACGCGCAACCATCGCGCTCCCCGGCCAGCACCGTGGCGCTCACCGCGCGGGCATGGGCCTGGTTGAAACCGTTATGCAACAGGATCGATTCGGCAAGCTCGTAAGCCTGGGCCAGGGTCAGTCGTTTCATGGTCAGCTCCTTGAACAGACCTTTCAGACTGGACCATCCTCAGGCTCACGGCTTGATCGGTTCAGGCCGTGGGCATGACGAATTCAGCACAGAGCGGGCCATGAAAATACCCGGCAATTGCCTCAATCAACGCCGCATCCGTGACCGGGTCCAACCCCGGATACGGCTGGCCGTTATAGCTGCCGGTAAACGTCAGGACCGCCTCGATGCTGCCATTGTCCTGATACAGACTACGCATCTGCTGGCACTCCAGATCCTTGCTGTCAGTGCTGCGCAGCGCATAGTGCAACGCCAGCGCC
Source organism: Pseudomonas sp. FSL R10-1339 (assembly GCF_009600545.1). Classification (NCBI taxonomy): domain Bacteria; kingdom Pseudomonadati; phylum Pseudomonadota; class Gammaproteobacteria; order Pseudomonadales; family Pseudomonadaceae; genus Pseudomonas; species Pseudomonas sp. FSL R10-1339. Next base: position 2,451 of record NZ_WIVQ01000146.1, read on the forward strand.
GCGCCGAACTGCAGGGCACTGCTGTCAATCCCGTGCTTTCTGGCCAGATCGATACTGCGAAAGATCCGTTCGTTACGTTGCAGTTTGCGTAGTGGATCACGTCCGACACGGGCACAGGGGTCCTTGAAGGAGGTATTGCAGCGCTCCAGAAAGGTGGCTGAAAATGCTGCCACGGCATCTTCCATCTGCGGGTTTTCGGCCACCAGTGCCGGGCCGACTGCCTCACCGATCAAGCGCTGCGCCAGCTCACTGACGCGCGGGTCGCCCATGCCCTGCCCCAGCCAGGAGTACCCCAACAGGCTCGCATACCAGGCAATGATCGCGTGCGGGCCATTCCACAGCAGGTTCTTGATGACTTGTGGCTGGGTGATGTCGTCGACCGTCTTCACCTGGCGCAAGCGCTCAAGCAGATTGCTGCAGCGCTGGGCGTACAGGGGCATGTCCGGCTCGCTGTTGAACAGGATCAGATGCAATTGGCTCAAGGCGTTGCTGGACTGGGTAAAAGGTCGAAAGCGGCTGATCAGGCGCTCGTACTCGGGCACCGGAGTGCGCGGTGCGGCGCGAGGTGCGTCAGGCTCGTCATCGAGGCTGTTCTGGAACATCTTCGACTTGATCCGCAACTGGCGCACCAGCGCTTCGTTGGACAACTTTGAGACGATGCGGCTGACCACCGTTTCTACAAAGTGGGTGTTGTCCAGAATCTTGCGGCACAGCTCGGCAGACACCACCAACTCCAGTTGCGCCTGCACATGGCGACGCACAAAGTCCGCACCGCCGACCTTGTTCAGCACAATCAATATGGTCAGCTCACGCCCCCGGCGCTCGTAGCGGCGCACCAGGCCCCGGGCAATCACCCCGGCCTGCTTGCGAATTGCCGTTTCAGGCAGGCTCAGGCCGATGATTTCCGCCACGTCATACATGCGGATCACTGCTTCGGCGTCGTCCATGTCGATCATGCGCAGGTTATCGATGGTCTGATCGAAGGACGTGGCGCTGTAGCGCACACTGAAGCGGCCAAACGCCTGGATGGTCTCGCGCAGCATGCGTGAGCGGGTGGCGGCGATGATCTCGCAGGGTCGGGTGTAGCCGTCCCAGTGCGAGAAAATCTGCGTCAGGTAACCGCCGCCCATTGCGCCAAAACCATGAATACCGGCGCTGAACTGATTGAGGGTGGGCGGGAAACTGTCGGTCAGCGCGGGAGGACCGAGATCGGGCATGCACTCGTTCAGGTCACCCAAAAAACCGTGCATGCTGGTGTAGGCCTTGAGGGCGCAGTCCGCGACTTCAGGCGCTGGCGGCTTGATATCCTCAATCAGGATCGGCTGGCCGTCGGCACGAATGGCCGACAACAGACCGTTTTGCGAGTCCTCCAGCATAAGGCAATGCTCTGGCAGACAATTGAGCGCGCTGGCCGCCTTGAGGAAAATCTCCGGGTGGGGCTTGCCCTGGGTCACCTCATCACCGCACACGGTAACGTCGAAATACTTCAGCACATTGGCATTGATCAGGTATTCCTCGGCGATGGCGCGACGGCTCGACGTAGCCACCGCCATGGTCAGGCCGTATTTGCGCAAGCGCTCCAGCACTTCCAGCAGGCCATCCTTGATCGGCACGCCGTGGTCACGCACATGGGCCAGCTCCAGCTCGTCGGCACGCTGGCGAACCTGGGCATAGGGGAAGTCTTCGCCGTGGTTGGCCCTGGCCAGGGCCTCGGCTTTTTTGGCACTCAGGCCCAATGAACCGATCAGCGTTTCTTCACTCAGTGGCGTGCCGTAAATCTCCTCGGCGGCCTGCTTGAGCGTCTTGAAGCGCAGGCGCTCGGTGTCGAACATGGTGCCGTCCATATCGAAGATGGCACTGAAAATTCTTTTACCCTGAAAATAAATCATCAACACAGCTCCTTGTAGCGCGAGCAATTATTGGCTGCCCGCGGAAACGCTTTGGATCAAAAACGTGGTTTCAAATACAAATCCCGGGCAGCAGAACGCACCATTGACAGCGGGGCGTGAGTGCACCGGAACGGCTGGCGGTCAGAAATAATCAGGCGGAGGGACGTAACAATGGCGCCAGTTAGCGCAGCTGCCCGAGAAGCAGGGTCTCAGGTGGGGGATAGCGAAGTTTGCGAGAAAGCGGGAAACAAACCCTGTGACTGCACTGATGCAGCATTTGACGTGAGGCCCACAGCTTGCAATCAGGGATGCGAAGTGTGAGCCCAACTGGCGATTGATACGTGTGATTCCATCCATAAGGGCGTTTTAATTTCCTGTAATACTACGACTGACCTTTTTAGCTATAACCCATGCAACACGTCTAAATCAAGGATTGCCTTGAGCCACAGGCTGTAACGGCTGCGCAAAAAACCCGTCGGGCCAGGCCCTGACAGGCCGTCATGGCAGGCTCCCTGATGGCGAAGCGCCAAGCGCAACCCGGCTTGCGACTGTATGATGGCGCGCTTGAGAAACAGGCTCGGGTCTCAAGCCTGCCCACCGTTCAGGAGCTGTGCATGAACATGCTTTACCGGACTTTCAGCCAGGGAGAGTCCGCCCCGCGATTCTCTCTCAGTTTGCTTAGCCTCGGCCTGCTGCTGGGCAGCGCCATGCCTGCGGCACATGCAGCCGGGACCGAACTGCCGGCGACGTCCGTGACGGCCACGGACAACGGCGATTATCAGGCCGACAACGCCTGGGTCGGTGGTTTCGAGGCGGCGCCCTTGCTCGATACGCCGGCCGCCATTGCGGTGTTTACCGATGCCCTGATTGAAGACCAGCAAGCCCGCCTGCTCAGCGATGTGCTGAAAAACGACGCATCGGTCGGCGAAAGCTACGCGCCCGTCGGCTACTACGAGAATTTTGTAGTGCGCGGCTTTTCGCTGAACTCGGCCAGCAGCTACAAGATTAATGGTCGCACCATCACCGGCGAGCAAAATGTCGGGCTGGAAAACAAGCAGCAGGTAGAGCTGCTCAAGGGGCTTTCAGGCCTGCAAAGCGGCGTTTCCGAGCCCGGTGGCGCGGTCAACTATGTGACCAAGCGGGCAGCCGATGTGCGCTCTGTAACGGTGTCTACCGACGATCGCGGCAGCGGTTACATCGCCACCGATGTGGGGGGCTGGTTCGGCAGCGAACAGCAGTTCGGCCTGCGTGCCAACGTTGCCCATGAAGATATTCACTCTTATGTCGATCACGCCAACGGCCAGCGTGACTTCGCCTCTGTGGCGTTCGACTGGAACATCAACCCCGATGCCCTGCTGCAACTGGACGTGGAGTATCAGAACAAGGAGCAGCGTTCGGTGCCGGGCTATCAGTTGCTCGGCGGCAGCGAACTGCCGCATCACGCCTCGCCGAAAAAGCTGCTGGCGCACCAGAGCGGCTCGAAACCTGTGACCATTGATTCTCTGAATATCAACGGCAACTTCGAATACCGCTTCAACGACAGCTGGAAAGGCAGTCTGAGCGCCTCACGCAGCAAGGTGGTGATCGACGACTACAGCTCGTTTGCCTGGGGCGGTTGTACTGTCGGCTGCGTTACACCCAATGTCGGCAACTACTTCACCCCCGAGGGCGGCTACGATATCTATGACTTCCGCAGCCCTGACGATACCCGGCGCAATGATGAGGTACAGGCAGCCCTCAGCGGTCGCTTCCATACCGGCGCAATCGGTCATGAGCTGACCGTGGGCAGCAGTGCATTCCGGCGCGTGGTGAATAATCGTGAAGCCATCAACCATTGGCTCGGCAGTGGCAATATCGACAGCGAGCCTGAAAACCTCGAGCGCTACAACGGCGCCCTCAACGACAGCCATCGCCGCCTGGACAGCCGCCAGTACGGGGTGTTTTTCAATGATCTGATCAGCTTCAACGAGCAATGGCAGACCATGATCGGCGGGCGCGAAGTGCGTCTGGATGAAAAGACCTTCGACGATCAGGGCGACACCACCCGCCACACCCAACGCTATGAATTCCTGCCCCAGGCCGCGCTGATCTACAAACCGGTGCAAAACATGACGTTGTATACGCGCTACAGCAAGGGCCTGTCCCTGGGTGGCACAGCGCCGTGGTTTGCCAGCAATGCCTTTGACATCCTGCCGCCCACCGTGTCGCGCCAAATAGAGGCCGGGATCAAATACGACTGGCAGCGCATGAGCCTGAGCGCCACACTGTTCCAGATCCGCCAGGCGTACCAGTATGCTCGCCCCGAAAATGGCGAGTTCACTTACGTCCAACAGGGCCAACAGAAAAACACCGGCATTGAGCTGGCGGCCAACGGTCGGGCCACCGAGCGCCTGCAGAT
>NZ_WIVQ01000147.1:0-6651 GCF_009600545.1 Pseudomonas sp. FSL R10-1339
CCAGGCGCACGGCAGGCATTGCGTCCAGAGGATCGGCTTGAGCATCGAAGGTGTCGGCGTCGGCCGCCAGCGGTGGCGGCCGACGACGACACCTTCGATCCTCAAGCCGATCCTCTGGACGCAATGCCTGCCGTGCGCCTGGCGATGGAGCAGGGCGGGCATGTTTCGGCCAGTAGCCAGTCCCCGGTCAAAACTCCATCAAGCGACGCGGCTCCTGCCGCAGCCCAGGGGCAGGCCAGCGGGATAGCCATGCTGGTCGATGATAAAAGCGATGACTCGACCACTGGTGAAGGGGGCGAGAAATCCTTTAAAGGCCTGGTCGATGAGGGTCTCAAGGACCTGAAAAGCGCCTCCAGCGATACCCGTGTGGATGACTTCGCCAACCGCCTGGCGGCGCTGACCCAGGCGGCGGTGCCGAAAACTACCAATGCGCTGCCGGTCAACCAGCCGTTGGCCATGCATCAGAGCGGCTGGTCCGAAGAAGTTGTAAACCGCGTGATGTACCTCTCCAGCGCCAACCTCAAATCAGCCGATATCCAGCTGGAGCCTGCCGAACTGGGGCGTCTGGATATTCGGGTCAATATTGCGGCTGACCAGTCGGCGCAGGTCAACTTTGTGAGTGGCCACGCCGGTGTGCGTGAGGCGCTGGACAGTCAGATGCACCGCTTGCGCGAAATGCTCGCTCAGCAGGGCATGGGCCAGGTGGACGTCAACGTGTCGGATCAGCAGCGCAACTGGCAAGGCCAGCAGGGCCAGGAGCAACAGGCCCGTAGCGGTAGCGGTGGCCAGCGACTGGACAGCCTTGTTGATGACGAGCCGGTGGAAGTGGCTGCGGTTGCGCCAAGCGTGGTGCTGGGCTCCAGCGCGGTGGATTACTACGCGTAAGCGCTAGCACTAAAACACCTGTAGATACTCTGTTGCAGGTCAAGCCCTATTGTGGGAGCGAGCCTGCTCGCGAACGACCTTCGCGAGCAGGCTCGCTCCCACAGTTGCAGTGTTCCTTCGCCAGCTGCTACGCAATTTGAATTGGCGTGAAGCCTTCGATCCCTCCACTTCTGGCATAACACTTGCTCTGCCTACCCTCGGCACCTGTGAAAACCGAAAAGTGACGGATTATTGGCATGGCGACGAGCGACGCAGTAAAAGACCCCGCCGTTAAAGGCAAACTCAAGCTGATTATCCTGATCGTCGTGGCTGTGCTGCTGGCGATTGGCCTGTCTGTTGGCGCCACCTGGTATTTCATGCACAGCCCCAAGAGCGAAGCTGTGCCGCAAGCTGACGTGAACGTCAAGCTGCCTGCCCTCTATGAACCGATGGCCCCGGCCTTTGTGGTCAACTTCAACGCCAATGGCCGTCAGCGCTATATGCAAGTCAGTGTGACCCTGCAAGCGCGCGACCCTGCCGATCTCAAGGCGCTGATGGTGCATATACCGGTGATTCGCAACAACCTGGTGATGCTGTTTTCCGGGCAGGCCTTTGACGACCTCGCCACACCGGTTGGCCAGGAAATATTGCGCCAGAAAACCACTGCCAGCGTGCAGGAAGTTGCGCAAAAAGAACTCGGCAAAGTGGTTATCGATCAGGCGCTCTTTACTAACTTTGTATTGCAGTAGGATCACGACATGGCCGTGCAAGACCTGCTGTCCCAGGATGAGATTGACGCGCTGCTGCATGGCGTCGATGACGGTCTGGTACAGGCCGAAACCGCTGCCGAGCCCGGCAGTGTCAAAAGCTACGACCTGACCAGTCAGGATCGTATTGTCCGGGGTCGCATGCCGACCCTGGAAATGATCAACGAGCGTTTTGCCCGTTACACCCGCATCAGCATGTTCAACCTGTTGCGCCGCTCGGCGGATGTGGCGGTGGGCGGGGTGCAGGTGATGAAGTTCGGCGAGTACGTGCATTCGCTGTATGTGCCCACCAGTCTCAACCTGGTCAAAATCAAGCCGCTGCGCGGAACGGCGCTGTTTATCCTCGACGCCAAGCTGGTGTTCAAGCTGGTGGACAACTTTTTTGGCGGCGATGGCCGTCACGCCAAGATCGAAGGCCGTGAATTCACCCCCACCGAATTGCGCGTGGTACGCATGGTGCTGGAGCAGGCCTTTATCGACTTGAAGGAAGCCTGGCAGGCGATCATGGAAGTCAATTTCGAGTACATCAACTCTGAAGTTAACCCGGCCATGGCCAATATCGTCGGGCCCAGCGAAGCCATTGTGGTGTCGACCTTCCATATCGAACTCGACGGCGGTGGCGGCGACCTGCATGTGACCATGCCGTACTCGATGATCGAGCCGGTGCGCGAAATGCTCGACGCCGGTTTCCAGTCCGACCTCGACGATCAGGACGAACGCTGGAGCAAGGCCCTGCGCGAAGACGTGCTCGACGTCAGTGTGCCGCTGAGCGCCACCGTGGCCCGCCGCCAGTTACGCCTGCGCGATATTTTGCATATGCAGCCCGGCGACGTGATCCCCATCGAGCTGGAAGATGAACTGGTGATGCGTGCCAATGGCGTGCCGTCATTCAAGGTCAAACTGGGCTCGCACAAAGGCAATCTGGCCTTGCAAGTGGTTGAGCCCATCGGTCGGCGCTAGGCGCCTGGCCACAAGAATTTGCTGTGCTAATGATTGAATGCCCGCCGAGGACACCCCCATGGCTAACGAACACGATACAACCGCTGCAGACCAGGCGCTGGCTGATGAATGGGCAGCTGCGCTGGAAGAAACCGGCGATGTTGGCCAGGCCGATATCGACGCGCTACTGGCGGCCGATGCGGCAACCAAGCCCTCTTCCAGCCGACTGCCGATGGAAGAGTTCGGCAGTGTGCCGCGCAACAACCAGCCGGTGACCCTGGATGGCCCCAACCTCGACGTGATTCTGGATATTCCGGTGTCGATCTCCATGGAAGTGGGAAGTACCGACATCAATATCCGCAACCTGCTGCAACTCAATCAGGGCTCGGTGATCGAGCTGGACCGTCTGGCCGGCGAACCACTGGATGTGCTGGTCAACGGCACCCTGATTGCCCACGGTGAAGTGGTGGTGGTCAACGAGAAGTTCGGCATCCGTCTGACCGACGTGATCAGCCCAAGTGAACGCATCAAGAAGCTGCGCTGAATGAAACGGCTACTTGGCGGTTTACTGGGCTTGCCCTTGAGTGTGCTGGCGGCCGAGCCGGTGGTTGCGACCGCAGCGGCTCCGGTGGCTGGCGCCAGTGTTGGCGGGCAGCTGACCCAGCTGGTACTGGGTCTGCTGCTGGTGCTGGGGCTGATTTTCGCCCTGGCCTGGTTGCTGCGCCGTGTACAGCAGGCGGGCCCGCGCCAGGGCCAGGGCCAGGTGATCGAACTGATCAGCTCCCGGGCCCTGGGTGCGCGGGACCGGCTGGTGCTGGTGCAGGTGGGCAATGAACAGATCCTGCTCGGCCTTACGCCGGGCCGGATAACCCCGCTGCATGTGCTCAAGGAGCCGGTGCAGGTGCCGGGTAGTGCGCAACCGGCCACCCCCGAGTTTGCCAAGCGCCTGATGGAAATACTCGGTCAGCAAAAGGACAAGCCTTGATGCGTTTTGTAGTCGCGCTGTTGTTGGCACTGGCCGCGCCATTGGCATTCGGGGCTGACCCGTTGTCGATTCCGGCGATAACCCTGGGCACCGGGGCCAATGGTCAGCAGGAGTACTCGGTCAGCCTGCAAATCCTGCTGATCATGACTGCGCTGAGCTTTATTCCGGCATTTGTCATGTTGATGACCAGCTTTACGCGGATCATCATTGTGTTTTCGATCCTGCGCCAGGCCCTGGGCTTGCAACAAACCCCATCGAACCAGATCCTTACCGGCATGGCGCTGTTTTTGACCCTGTTTATCATGGCGCCGGTTTTCGATCGGGTAAACAACGATGCCTTGCAGCCCTATCTGGCCGAAAAGCTCTCGGCCCAGGATGCGATCCTCAAGGCTGAAGTGCCGATCAAGGACTTTATGCTGGCGCAGACCCGCAGCAGCGACCTTGAGCTGTTTATGCGCCTGTCCAAACGTACCGATATCGCCACCCCGGATGCCGCACCCCTGACCATTCTGGTGCCGGCGTTTGTCACCTCGGAGCTTAAAACCGCCTTCCAGATCGGTTTTATGATCTTTATTCCGTTTCTGATTATCGACCTGGTAGTGGCCAGTGTGCTGATGGCCATGGGCATGATGATGCTCTCGCCACTGATCATCTCGTTGCCGTTTAAAATCATGCTGTTTGTACTGGTGGATGGCTGGGCGCTGATTATCGGCACCCTGGCCAGCAGTTTCGGCGGAGTTTGACCCCATGACCCCAGAAGTCGCGGTAGACCTGTTTCGCAGTGCGTTGTGGCTGACCACCCTGATGGTTGCCGTGCTGGTAATACCCAGCTTGCTGGTGGGGTTGCTGGTGGCTATGTTCCAGGCCGCGACCCAGATCAACGAACAGACCCTGAGCTTCCTCCCACGCTTGCTGGTGATGCTGGTCACCCTGATCGTGGCCGGGCCGTGGCTGGTGCAGACCTTTATGGAATACATCCTGCAGTTGTACGGCAGCATTCCGCAGTTGATCGGCTAAATGTCGCTGCTCGCCCTGACAGACGCGCAGATCAGTACCTGGGTCGCCAGCTTTATGCTGCCGCTATTCCGGGTGGGCGCGCTGCTGACCACCATGCCGATCATCGGCACCACCCTGGTGCCCAAACGCATCAAGTTGTTTTTGTCCCTGGCGATTACCCTGGCAATCATGCCCAGCCTGCCGCCGTTGCCCGCCGTCAACCCGCTGGATCTCAGTGGCCTGATGCTGATTGCCGAGCAAATCGTCATCGGTGCGTTACTGGGGTTTGCATTGCAGCTGTTTTTTCATGCGTTCGTGGTCGCCGGGCAAATTGTCGCGATCCAGATGGGCATGGGCTTTGCGTCCATGGTCGACCCGGCCAACGGGGTCAACGTGGCAGTAATCGGGCAGTTTTTCACCATGCTGGTGACCTTGCTGTTTTTGTCCATGAATGGCCATCTGGTTGTATTTGAAGTGTTGACCGAGAGCTTCACCACCTTGCCGGTGGGCGGTGGCTTGTTGCCCAACCACTACTGGGAAATCGCCAATAAACTCGGCTGGGTGCTGGGTGCGGCGTTGCTTCTGGTACTGCCGGCGATCACTGCGCTGCTGGTGGTCAACATTGCCTTCGGCGTAATGACCCGGGCCGCGCCGCAACTGAATATCTTTGCCATCGGTTTTCCGCTGACCCTGGTGCTGGGCATGGTGATCCTGTGGATCAGCATGGCGGACATTCTCAACCAGTATCAACCGCTGGCCTCTGAGGCCCTGCAGTTTTTACGTGATCTTGCGCAGGCCAGATAGCCATGGCCGAAAGCGAGAGTGGCGCCGATAAAACAGAAGACCCCACGGAGAAACGAAAAAAGGACTCCAGGGAAAAGGGTGAAATTGCACGTTCCAAAGAGCTGAACACCCTGGCCATCATGCTGGCTGGTTCGGCGGGCTTGCTGATTTTTGGCGGTGCGCTGGCGCAGGATTTGATGGAGCTGATGCGTTACAACTTCAGCTTGAGCCGCGAAGTGCTGCTTAATCCGGATTCCATGGGCGCGTTTCTGCTGCATTCAGGGAAAATCGCCTTGATCGCGGTGCAGCCAGTACTGATCACGTTGTTGATCGCGGCCCTGGTCGGCCCGATATCCCTTGGCGGCTGGCTCTTTGCTGCGGGCAGCCTGGCGCCCAAATTCAGCCGCATGAACCCGGCCGCCGGGATCAAGCGCATGTTCTCGGCCAAGGCGCTGGTGGAGCTGCTCAAGGCCCTGGCCAAATTCTTTATCATCCTGATCGTGGCCTTGCTGGTGTTGAAGTCCGACATCGATGACCTGCTGCGCATCGCCCATGAGCCGCTGGAACTGGCAGTGATCCACAGCCTGCAAGTGGTGGGTTGGAGTGCGTTGTGGATGGCCTGCGGATTGATCCTGATCGCTGCGGTGGACGTACCGGTACAGCTATGGGAAAGCCATCAGAAATTGCTGATGACCAAGCAGGAAGTACGCGACGAGCACAAGGATCAGGAAGGGCGCCCGGAGGTCAAGCAGCGCATACGTCAGGTGCAGCGTGAAATGTCCCAGCGGCGCATGATGGCGGCGATCCCGGATGCCGACGTCATAATCACCAACCCGACCCACTACGCCGTGGCCCTCAAGTACGACCCGGAGAAGGGCGGGGCGCCGATGTTGCTGGCCAAGGGCAGTGACTTCCTGGCGCTGAAAATTCGCGAGATCGGTACCAAGCACAACATCCTGCTGCTGGAGTCGCCGGCGCTGGCGCGGTCGATCTATTACTCCACGGAGCTGGAGCAGGAAATCCCCGCCGGCTTGTACCTGGCCGTGGCCCAGGTGCTGGCCTACGTCTACCAGATCCGCCAGTACCAGGCCGGCAAGGGCAAGCGCCCGGACCCCCTCAAGGACTTGCCGATCCCGGCGGATTTGCGCCGTGACGAGTAGCGTGTCAGTTGACGGGGTGGAGTGCAGGTATTTTGCGTCGAGTAGTTACTTTTAAATTCGCCTCCGTCAAATAATCTCTGCTAGGGAAGCTCCGATCAACTTGCCGCAACCGCGCAGTAAGTTGAAAATCCCGCTGAATTTGGCGCTATTGACCGCG
>NZ_WIVQ01000148.1:0-6616 GCF_009600545.1 Pseudomonas sp. FSL R10-1339
CCCATAGCCAAGCAGGTGGAACGAGAACGCTTTACGCGGCTGCGTATTATCGAAACTGAAGTCCATCTCCAGCGGCTGATCGGCAGTGACGACCATTTCTGCTGGCAGCCCCAGTGGCACATCCTGCTCCAACTCCTTGGCTTTCAGCAGGATGTAGGCGTTCTGCTGTGGATCTAAAGAGCGCACGGTCAGGCGCACGCGTGTTTGTGAGCCCTTGGGCATTTCCAGATACTGAGCACCGATCAGGTTGTCAGCCCAGTCATCCTTGATCTGTGCCTGAAGCGGGATGATGGTGGGACTGCCGAACTGGTAGTGCTGGTTCAACGGTGTCCGGATCAGCGAATGATCCAGCGCCGAGGCTTTTGATGTGATTTCTCGTGCTCGTTTGCCCCCGTACTGTCCAGCAAGGGTAGCGTGGTCGGCAATGAACCCTGCGCTATTGTAATTCCTGCAACGCTGTTGAAAGTCACACTCGATCAAGGTGCCTTGGCCATCGTGATAACGCAGCTTGTCGTTGGTGAACGACATGATCTCGCGGCCTGTTTCATAGTCACGAAACAGCGAGCGACCGCTCAAGGCTGAGGGGACAGGTAAGGCGAAATAGTCGAGTATTGAGGCACTCAGATCGACATGCCCGTAGACCCCAGACTTTACCTTGGGCAACTGATCCTGCTCGGGCGCTAACATCAGGTTGAAACCCCAAGAGGAAGCTAGGCGCACTCCATCAATTCCGTGAGATTCGTCCGAGGTGATCACCACCAAGGTGTTTTTCAAGATGCCTTGGCGTTCCAGGCCGTTGAGGAATTGCCCTAGGGCATCATCCAGATATCCGACGGCAGCCTGCTTGGGTGTGTCGTAGCGCTCAAGATAGTCCTGAGGGGCCGAATAGGGTTGGTGGGTGCCAACGGTCAGCAGGGTCAGCATCCATGGTTTTTTCTGCTTTTTCAGCTGGCCGACGTAGTCGAGTGCCCCTTCGAAGAACGCCTTGTCGTCTTTGCCCCAAGGAAAATCTAGATAGTTGCTATTGGTGAACCATTCCAAGCCGTGGGTAGCATCGAAGCCAATGTGCGGCATGATCTTGTCTTTGGCCATGAATCTAAGGCCTGCACCCTGAAGGTAGTGCGTGGCGAATCCGTTCTTGTGCAGTTGGGCTGGGAGGCACGCCTTGTTCCGTTTGTTCTGGGTCAACATCTCAACCCCCTTGGGCGTTCCGTTGTCCAGTTTGTCGTAATCGCCGCAAAGCATAGCGTAAAGGCCGCGAATGGTTTGATGGCTATGCAGTACATAATCCGGCGTATTCATTCCGCGTTCTGCCCAGCGACTGAGGTTGGGCATGAGATTTTCTTGATAGCTGCTGTGCAGGGCTTGGCGGTTGACGCCAACGTAGGCACCAGGAATACCTTCCAGCGCGATGATCAACACATTTCGCGCCCGCCCTGGTGCCGCGAGCAATTTCTGTCCGTCCAGATCGAGTTGAGTAAGCCCCGCCATTTGCGGTGGAACATCGACAACATCACGCTCCAGCCACTCTTCTGCGCTTGCCTGAACATCGCCAACGCTCGCGGCCATCAACTGATGTGGCAGGTTGAACAAGCGCCACTGGTCTTCTTCTGAGGGGTACAGGTGCTGAGCACCCCAATGGGTGATCAACAGCAGTAGCGGTGCTGCCCACGCGTTTCGTGGCAAGCTCGGAGACGTAGCGGAGCGTCCTAGGTACTGCGTGACCAGCCAAACCACCAGCCCAAGAAACAGAGTAGCGGCCAGCCAAGGCTGGGCGAAACCACCCCCGGTAGAGTTTTCCAAAAACTGAGGGTCGATCAGGTAGTGCAGGTCTGATGAGTTGGGAAGCCTACCGACCGCGCTGACCAGTTCGGCAGTCGCCAGAGTCATAAGCCCCCATGCCAGCAATACCGGTAGCGCTAACCACCAAGGACAGCGATGCAAGAGTACGATGAGCAGGCTCGCAATTCCCAGATCTGAAAGATAGCCAAGTGGATTCGACCAACCCAGAGCTGCACGCAGGCACAAAGGCATGATCAGAACCAGTCCGATCAAGGCGATGAGACGTGCACGGGGTTGACTTAACCAGCGATGGATAACGTTCACGCAAAGGCCTTCCAGACATTAAATCTTCATATAAGTGTGCTGGATGGTATCAAGCAGTGGGACGACTCATCGGGTTATTCGAAAAGGAGACGGTGGATCGAGTCAGTGACGGCATTGGTGCTTGGACGTAAGCCCTATTTCAGAGGCTTGCGTTGAGGAATGCTCGCTGACTATGCCCTTCAGCATTAACTGTTTCAGGCTGTTTAACCCCGCCGCGCATGTATGGGCCAAGTGTTAATATATTACCTTTGAAGTGATCCCAAGGACGTTGATGACTAATCATCAAGCTAAAGCCGAAACCCCTAGAGCAGCCGCGATTCTGGCTTGCTTCCTGTCGTCGGAGTCCGCTGGCGGTCTTGTGCTGATGGGCGCAGCACTCGCGGCACTAATCGTGGCCAACTCGCCTCTCTCGCAAAGTTATTTTGCAGCCTTGCACAGTGTCTGGTTGGGCATGTCTGTCGAGCATTGGGTCAATGATGGCTTGATGGCGATCTTCTTCCTGATGGTCGGACTCGAGATCAAGAGAGAGGTTCTGGCAGGAGGGCTCTCCACTTGGGGACAGCGCGCCTTGCCTGGATTTGGTGCCGTCGGTGGCATGGTTGTGCCTGCGCTTATTTACATCGCAATCAACTGGGGTAATTCTGAGACGTTGAAGGGGTGGGCTATTCCAGCCGCTACCGACATCGCATTCGCCTTGGGCGTCTTGTCGTTGCTGGGGAAGCGAGTCCCTACGTCGCTGAAGGTCTTCCTCGCTGCCTTGGCGATCATTGACGACCTGGGTGCTGTGGTTATCATCGCCTTTTTCTACACCACTGGTCTTTCCATGCCGATGTTGCTGGCATCGCTCGCAACCCTAGTCATTCTGATCGCAATGAATCGATTGGGCGTCAGACGATTATTCCCATATATGCTGGTCGGTGGTGTGCTGTGGTTCTTCGTGCTGCAGTCGGGGGTGCATGCCACTCTTGCGGGTGTTGCCGTTGCACTGTGTGTCCCAATGGGCAAGCCAGAAGAGGAAGCCAGGTCTCCACTGCTCTTCCTAGAAGAGAAGCTGCACATGTGGGTAGCATTCGCTGTGGTGCCGATTTTCGGCTTCGCCAACGCGGGTGTTTCATTAGCCGGTATTTCGATGGAAAACCTAGTCGATCCGGTTCCGCTGGGTGTTGCGCTCGGCTTGTTGGTGGGCAAGCAGATTGGCATTTTCCTATTGGCTGCTCTGGCCATTCGTATGGGCTTGGCCAAACTGCCGGAAGGCAGCAATTGGGCACAGCTTTACGGCGTTGCGCTCTTATGTGGCATCGGCTTTACCATGAGCCTGTTCATCGGAAACCTGGCGTTTGCTGGATCAGCTCACCTGATCGACGAAGTAAAAGTCGGTGTGTTGATCGGTTCGACCTTGGCTGCAATCGGTGGAGTCCTGATTTTGCGACGCAGCGCTGGGCCCGCCATTGTCGCCGCCACGGTCTCTAAATAAGCGTAAGCGAGCCGGCCACGGAGTTTCTCCCAGACAGAAATCCTGTGGCTGGAACATCGTCTCGCGAAGTGAGGTCATCGTGCTTTACGCCACAAGCTGCTGAGATAGCCCCTCAAAGGCTGATTGGCGGCATCAACTCGGACGCGACTTTTTTCAGCATGAACGTTTCGCGCTGAATTGACTGCCCCATCGATGACTCCTGACGCTGCATCACGGCTTCATTATGCGTTATGGCTTCATGCAGGTTGATCCAGACAGGCCGCATACCATTAGCGATTTCGTGGCTTTCCATTCTCACGGGCGCTAGCTGGGGCGCGACTTCGCATTGATAAAAATGCGAGGTCATGTGCATCAGATCGTACTGTGGCTTCCAGTAGGGCCGGTACTCCTCGATATAACCGTAGTGCTGGAGTACCTGTATTTCACGGGCACCAGTCTCTTCCTCAAGCTCACGCCTCAGGCCTGTGACAATGTCCTCGTCACCATCAAGACCGCCTCCAGGAAAGCTGAAGTCGTTATAGCGCTCGGTGAACAGCAACAGGATCTGATCATCCCGAATCACGATGCCGCGTGCTGCATGTCGACGGAATACTCTGCCCTGTTTGGATTTCAGCTCGGGGTGAACAATTTCAGTTATGAGTTGCATGTGGTCTCGTTACGGCAAGATCAGTAGTCATCGTCCAGAATGGCCACGGCATTTCCGCAGTTCTGGAAATACTGTGGCCAATGGAATTGGCTCAGCGAAGCAGCAATACGGGTAAAGTGGATGTTCGCAGCATCGTCGTGGTCGTGCTGCCTACCAGAAACTGCCTGATGCGAGAGTACCCGTATCCAAACCGAGGTAAATGGGGCTTTTGATTAATGCCTGAATGGCGACTGCGGTTTCAGTGCCGACCCCCATGTCCACGGGCTCGGTGGCGAGCCAGATGGAGTCGATGCTGATCATCGCAGCAGCTCTCGTAGGAAAGCGGAACACGCCGCTGCATTTTCTGCCGGCCAGCTCACAACGACTACGCCTTTTGAATGAGGCACTTCGATCAGGATCGTGCTGGGAAGGACTTGATGCACCGCTGCCAATGGCGGCGTCTTTACCGGAATAAAGGCACTTTTAAGCGCCAGTTTTTTTTGCGTACGCACCCGAATCCATTTATGGACGAGGTTGGCATTGAGGTTGTAGGTCAAGGCAACATTGACAATCGAGGTGTCAGGCTGCGCACACTCGGCAATGACTTAGGCCTTGAAGGATTTAGAATAGGAACGGCGTTCTTGCGGCATGGGTGTCCGCTTAATTTAGGTGGAAACCATCGCCTTAAGCGATGGCATCAGGGAGGTGTATAGCCCGGACGGTTACCGCCAACGTCCGCAAGATGCTGGTGTGCGCTGCCGCCCTAATTTATTAAAGATTTTACGAAAATTTTACAACCCCTAAAGATGGAGCATCCAATACTGCACTGCGCTAATTCATCAGGCTATTTTATATGTCTCTCGCAGGACTACGGCTTATCGGATTCATCTTAGGCATTTTTCTAATCACGCTAGCTATAAGCATGATTATCCCAATGATCACACTGGCGGTCTATGAGCGGGATGGTGGCGATCTTTCAGCTTTCCTGTGGTCTAGCTTAATCACATCTGTCTGCGGCCTTCTGTTGATCGCACGAGGACGCCCAGATACCGCCCAGCTTCGTCCCAGGGATATGTACCTGCTAACTACTGGCAGTTGGGTTGTGGTGTGCATCTTCGCATCGCTGCCAATGGTGTTTATCAGCGACATCAGTTACACCGATGCATTCTTTGAAACAATGTCGGGCATCACAACTACAGGGTCAACGGTACTCACTGGCTTGGATACCGCTTCACCGGGATTATTGATCTGGCGCTCAATGCTGCATTGGCTCGGCGGTATAGGCTTCATAGGCATGGCTGTAGCGATCCTTCCACTGTTGCGGGTGGGTGGCATGCGTCTCTTCCAGACAGAGTCCTCAGACTGGTCGGAAAAAGTAACGCCTCGCTCCCATGTGGCCGCCAAATACATCCTCTTTCTCTACTTGGGACTCACGGGGCTCGGAGCGCTAGCTCTTTGGGTCGCTGGAATGACGCCGTTTGAAGCGGTCAACCACGCCATGTCCTTGATCTCAACTGGAGGATTCTCGACTTCGGACTCTTCACTGGGGCATTGGACGCAGCCAGCGATCCACTGGATAGCTGTGGTCATCATGATTCTGGGTAGTCTACCGTTTACCTTGTATGTTGCGACATTGCGCGGCAACCGGCGTGCGCTGATTAAGGATCACCAGGTACGTGGATTTATTGGGTTCTTGATTTTCACCTGGCTGGCCGTAGGGACATGGCTCTGTTTTCACAGCGATTACGGATGGTGGGATGCGTTTCGTATCGTAGCGGTCAACGTGACTTCTGTTGTCACGACCACTGGAATTGCGGTTGGCGATTACACGCTATGGGGAAGCTTTGCTGTTCTTTTGTTCTTCTATCTCACCTTTGTTGGTGGATGTTCGGGCTCCACGGCTGGAGGCCTCAAAATCTTCCGCTTTCAGGTTGCTGCAACTTTACTGATAGGTAGCTTAAAGCAACTAATCCATCCAAGAGCCGTGATTCAGAAGAAGTACAATGGCCATCCAATTGACGAGGAAATATTACGCTCGCTTTTGACTTTCTCATTTTTATTCAGCATCACCATTGCAATTATCGCCTTAGGACTTGCCTTGATCGGCCTGGACTGGACAACGGCATTGAGTGGCGCGGCTACTGCGGTGTGTAACGTGGGCCCTGGAATTGGCACCATCATCGGGCCTGCTGGTAACTTCTCATCATTACCCGACGCAGCAAAATGGTTGCTCACCATCGGCATGCTGCTGGGACGATTAGAGATACTCACTGTACTGGTACTTATCACACCCGTTTTTTGGAGGTACTAATGATGATTAAGAAAGTAGCCATCTAAGATTCTGGCTGGTTAGATTTTAGCCAACCCTGCATGAAGCCCGGAGGGCTACAAATTGAATCGCCCCGGGTTTC
>NZ_WIVQ01000149.1:0-6606 GCF_009600545.1 Pseudomonas sp. FSL R10-1339
CGCCTACGCTGGGGCCGCTAAAGCCCTGCAAGCGGGCGATGGCCTGCTCCACCGGGCCTCCGGGAGCGGCCTGAACAATCAGGAAGTTGACCACCAGAATGCACAGCAGGGTGGGGATGATCAGCAGTAAACGTCGACTGATGTAATGCAGCATCTCAATGACCCTCCGACGGTGTGCCGGTTGCTTTCATGGCCGCGTTGGTTTGTGCGGTTTTGCTGACTTCCCACCAGGTGTTCAGCCCTTCGTCATACTTGGGCTCCTGCGCCGGACGGCCAAAGCGGTTCTGGTACACGGTCGGGGTGCCCACCGAGTAGTAGTTGGGAATCATGTAGTAGCCCCACTGCAGGACGCGGTCGAGGGCGCGGGCGTAATGCACCATTTCGTCACGGCTGTTGGCCTGCACCAGCCCGTCGAGCAAGGTGTCCACGGCCGGGTCGCGCAGTACAAAGGAGTTGGAGGAACCCACTTGCGTGGCGCTGCGCGAGCCGTACATGTCGTACATCTCGCGGCCTGGTGAGACGATGGGGTCGCCGCTGCGCGGGAAGCCGACGACGATCATGTCGTAGTCACGGGCATTGAGCCGGTTGACGTATTGCGCCGAGTCGATCTTGCGAATGTCCATGGTGATGCCGATCTGCGCCAGGGTGCGTTTGTACGGCAGGATCATGCGATCAAAACCGCCCTGGCCATCGAGAAAGGTGAACCGCAACGGCTCGCCCTGAGCGTTGACCAGTGTATTGTTTTTTGCGCTCCAGCCCGCCTCTTTGAGCAGGGCCAGGGCTTGCAGTTGCTTATCGCGGATATAGCCGCTGCCATCGGTTTTGGGGGCCTGATACACCTGCGTGAATACCTCGTCGGGGATCTTGCCGCGCAAGGGTTCAAGGATTTGCAGTTCGCGGGCATCGGGCAGGGCAGTGGCGGCCATTTCGCTTTTCGGGAAGTAGCTCTGTTGACGCACATAAAAGCTGCGCATCATCTGCTTGTTGGTCCACTCGAAATCCCATAACAGACTCAGCGCCTGACGTACTCGGCGGTCCTGGAAGAACGGATTTTGCAGGTTGAAGGCAAAGCCCTGGGCTGCGCCGGGTTTTTCCTTGGCAAACACGCCTTTTTGCAAGCGGCCATCGGTCAGCTTGGGGCTGTCATAGCCGATGCTGAACCCGGTGGCCGAGAATTCGCGGTTGTAGTCAAAGGTTGCGGCCTTGAGCAGCTCGCGGGCCACGTCGGTATCGCCGTAAAAATTCACGGTCATGCGGTCAAAATTGTAGAGGCCCTTGCTCACGGGCAAGTCCTTGGCCCGCCAGTTTTTATTGCGCTCAAAGCTGATGCTGCGGCCGGGATCGACCTGTGCCACGGAGTACGGCCCGCTGCCCAGCGGTGCCTCAAAGCCGCCGCCATTGCTGAAATCGCGGGTTTTCCACCAGTGCTCAGGCAAGATCCGCATGCTTGCCAGATCCAGCGCCAGGGTGCGGTTCTGGTTGCTCTTGAAGTTGAAACGCACTTGCAGCGGGCCTTCGATTACCACGTCCTGGACCTCGCCATAGAGCATGCGATAGCTCAGGCTGCCTTTGGTCATCAGCAGGTTGTAGGTGTAAGCCACATCCTCGGCGGTGATTGCTGTGTCGTCGGCAAAACGTGCCTTGGGGTTCAGGTAAAAGCGTACCCACAGACCGTCCGGGTCGCGCTCCATTTTTTGCGCCACCAGACCGTACACGGTGTAGGGCTCGTCCAGTGAGCGAAAGGCCAGGGGTGAATAGACCCAATCATTCACTTGTGCGACTCCGGTGCCTTGGTCGACATAGGGCGTGATGTAGTTGAACTGGCCGATTTCCATCGACGCACGGCTCAGAGAACCGCCTTTGGACGCATCCGGGTTTACGTAGTCGAAGTGTTGGAAATCGGCCGGGTATTTAGGTGCTTCGCCATAAACGGTCATGGCCTGACTGGGCGCGGCGTTGACGCCAATGCATACGCAGGCCAGCACAGGCATCAGCAGCGTGCGCAGCAGGGGCAGGAGTAATGAAGACATGATGGGTTTTCCTTGTGCCGCGTGTTGAACCATCGAGTGCTTGGAAAAACCCCCGCCGCATGCGCGTGAACTGGCGGCGGGGTTGCGATTTCGCAGTTGCACCGGCACGTGCAGGAGTAGGCAGGTGCCGGTGATCACTCAGAAGTGGTACGTAGCGCGGGCGAAGAAAGTACGGCCCATTGGGTCGGCATAACGCGGATCGTAGCCACTTTGAAAGTTATAGGCCTGATTGGAGAACGGCGGGTTGCGGTCGAACATGTTTTTGATCCCCACATCCAGGTCTACGGTTTTGTTGAAGGTGTAACCGCCCGAAATATCCCACAGGGTGTAAGACGCTACACGGGAGTGGGTGTCCGGGTCGGCGTCGTCATAACCGCTGGTGAAGCGGTTGACCAGCGAGGCACGGTACGCGCCCAGGTTCCAGGTGCCGCTGAGCACGTGCTTCCAGCGCGACACCACGCCGGTGCCTTCAAAGGCGTCGACACGGCTGGTGTAATCACCACCGATGGTGGTCTGGTAGTCATAGCGCGACACATAAGTGCCTTGCAGGCCCAGGCCGAACTGGCCGTACGGGGTGTTCGGGAACTTGTAGTCCATCGACACGTCGACACCGCTGGTTTTTACCGCACCCAGGTTGGAGTTGCCGGTGACGATGTAATCCAGCGAGCCATCGGGGTTGCGCACATAGCGGTCAGCATAAAGCGACGGGTCGTCGAAAACCGTGGACTCCGGGAACTCGTTGATCTGGTTGGCGATATGAATCCACCAGAAGTCCAGGCCCATCGACAGGTTGCGCACGGGTTGATAGACAAAGCCCAAGGTCACGTTACGGGCCTTTTCAGGAGCCAGTTTGGTGTTGCCGCCGGTTTGATTGCGAAACTGCTGGCCGCAGTCGCGACCGGCGTTGCCGCCCGGTTGCACGACACCGCCGGTGCACAGTACCGGGTCGTTGTAGTAGCCCTGGGTGTAGGTGGTGTATTGCGCGTTGTACAGCTCATACAGTGACGGTGCGCGGAAACCTTCGCTGTAGGCGCCACGCACCACCAGTTCCTTGACTGGCTGGTAGCGGAACGAGTACTTGGGGTTGGTGGTGCTGCCAAAGTCGCTGTATTTGTCATGACGTACGGCTGCCGACAGTTCGAGGCTGTCGAGGACCGGTACGTTGAGTTCGGTGTAAGCCGCCTTGACAGTACGGTCGCCTGTGACACTGGCATTGGGGTCTACGCCCAGGCTGCTGATATCGGCTGCATATTGCTCATAGTCCTGGTGGAACTTCTCCTGGCGGAACTCGCCACCGATAGCCAGGCCTGCCGGGCCCGCACCGAACCAGTCGCCGATTTCACGGCTCATGCGTCCATCCAGGCCCGTGACCCGGCCTACGGAAGACGCGTACTGACCGTGGTAACGGTTGGCGTCAATCAGCGCCTGGCCAGCCGCGGTTTGCGGGCCGAAGGGGTTGATGATGCCATCGGCGATGCCATTGATCATGGCCGCGTCGCTGACATAGCCGCCGCTAAGGCTGGAAATCACCTGGTTCTGGTTATACGAAGCGCCAACGTTGTAGTCCCAACCTTTGGCGACACCATCGAAGCTCAGCACCAGGCGCTGGCTGGTGTTCTGATCCTTGGCCTGGCGGGCACCGGCAGCGGTTTCGCGCCAGTTGAGGTCGATCGGTTGCGTGGGGTCGAAGCCAGGGTTGGTGGAGGGCGGTGTGATGCCCTTGCCGGGGAAAAACGGCGAGGACGGGTCCATGGTCAGGCCGGTGAGCGGCGCCGGGGCGATCGAGGTGGCGTTGTTGTTGCGGGCAAAGAAGTACTCAAGGTTGACGTTATCGACATCAGTGATCTTGCCGGTGGCCTTGCCGAAGAACGAAGTCTTTTCGGTTTCCGGTAGCAGGTCGAGATAATTGCGCGTATCGAAGCGGCACACGCCTTGGCGTGCAACCAGATCCGGGCCATTGCAACTGCCAGAGGACAGCGGGTTGGTACTTACGCCACCCTGACTGTAGTTGGCCGGGTATGAAGTGCCGGAGGTCTGATCCAGCCCCCGGCCCGGAGCGTAGCTGGTGGCGAAGGTACGGTCCCTGGCTGCCAGGCTGTCCTGTTTGTTGTAACCGACCACACCCATGATGTTGAAGCGATCCTTGTCCAGGTCGCCGTAGCCCCAGCTGGCACTCAGGTCATGGCTGTTGCCGCCACCGCTGGCATCCGCGCCTTCGCCGCCGAGGGAAAGGGTGCCATCGGTCATGGACTTTTTGGTGATGAAGTTGATTACGCCGCCGATGGCGTCAGTGCCGTACAAGGCCGATGCGCCGTCGCGCAATACCTCGACGCGGTCAATGGCGGCAAACGGGATGGTGTTCAGGTCTACCGCAGAACCGTCAATGGCGTTATTGCCCAAACGGCGGCCGTTAAGCAGCACCAGGGTCTTGTTGGCGCCGATACCGCGCATGTCGGCAAAGCTGGCACCGCCTGTGGCCTGGCCCACGGAGCTGGCCGAGTTTTGCAGCGATTGGTTACCGGTGACGCGCTGCATGATCTCGGCCGTGGTGGTCACGCCTTCGTTGCGCAACTGCTCGGCGCGCAGGATGGTGATGGGTACGGCAGTTTCGGCATCCACCCGGCGAATCGCCGAGCCAGTGACTTCGACCCGATCCAGTTGCGTGGTGGCTGGCGCTGGTGCCGCGTCAGTGCTCACCGCCGGGGTGCTCACGGTAGTGCTCGAATCATCCGCTGTAGTCACTTCAGCTGCTTGCAACTGGCCCGCGCTCATCCCCAGAGCAACCAGATACAACGGCACGAAGCGATGCCGTTGCAGGCTTGCAACGAGCGGTTTGAGGGTGAAACCTGAACTCTTCATCTGCATGGTTAATTCCGACTTTTTCAGACGTTTATTGGAATGGCCTTGTGAGCCCTCATGACTCCAGTTGGGTTATGTCGACCCGGGCAAAACACTTTTTTCAAGCAAGCCGCTCCCCTGCAGGGGCCAAAAGCCCCTGCGCGGCGTGGGTGGTGCGTGGTTACATCAGGATCAAAAGCCCCTCACCCTGACCTTCTCCCTTTGGGAGAGGGTTGGGGTGAGGGCTTCATCTGGCGGTCATCACCGATATCTTGGTAATGCCCGAGCGTTCAATGGAGGCCATGGCCTTGGCCACCTGGCCGTAGTTGACACCTTCGTCCGCCTGCAACTGCACGCGCACTTCCGGATCCTGGGCTTTCACGTCCTGCAGGCTTTTCTCCAGGAGTTCGGGGGCCACCTCGTTCTTGGCCAGGAAGAACTTGCCGTCCTGATCGACGCTGACCACCACCGGGTCTTTTTTCTTTTCGGTGGCCACGGCGTCGGTCTTGGGCAGGTTGATCTTGATCGCGTTGGTCATCATCGGCGTGGTCACGATAAACACCACCAGCAGTACCAGCATCACGTCCACCAGCGGGGTGACGTTCATTTCGCTGAGTACTTCGTCACTGTCCTGAGTTGAGAAAGACATCAGCTTGCCTCCCGCACTGGGGTGCGCTTGTTGGAAATGGCCTGACGGTCGATGGCAAAGGCGCTGCGCTGGGCGAGGGCGTCGAAGTCATGGGCAAAGTCGTCCATGTTGGCCGAGGCCAGCTTGAGGCGACGCAGGAAGAAGTTGTAAATCAGCACTGCCGGTACCGCGACCGCGATCCCCACACCGGTGGCGATCAGGGCATGACCGATGGGCCCGGCCACGGTCTCCAGGCTGGCGGAGCCGGTTGCGCCGATGGTTTGCAGCGCTTCCATGATTCCCCACACGGTGCCGAACAGACCGATAAAGGGCGCGGTGCTGCCGATACTGGCAAGTATCGCCTGACCGCTTTCCAGGGCGCGGCGCTCTTTTTGGATCTGCTGGCGCAGGTTGCGCTCCAGACGATCGGAGCGGTTGATGGTGTGGGCCAGTTGCTGGGTGGTGCGCGGGCTGTCATCAACAATCATGGCTTCAAAACCACTGTTGGCGATGCGGGCCAGGGCACCGGGGTACTGGCTGGCGTGTTCGGCCGCCGTCAGCAGGTCAGGGGCTGCCCAGAAGGCTTTGCTGAATTGCGAGTTTTGCGCTTTCTGGCGCAGGTATTGCGATGACTTGATGAGCAGCAAGGCCCAGCTCACCACCGAAAACAGCACCAGTGCCCAGAGCACCCCGGGGACAATCATGGAAGACATAGACTCGTTCATGGTTACACCTCACACGGCGGCTAAATAAAAGTTAGTGTCGGCACCCGGCTGGGTTATTCCGGCAATTTGAAAGAGATGGTCTGGGTGGCAAATCCTTCGATGGGGGTATCCCCTCGTTTGGCCGGGACAAACTTCCAGTTGCGTACGGCTTCTACAGCCGCGTCATCGAGTGCCTGTTTACCGCTGGATTTGGTGACCTCCACCGTCCCGGCGCGCCCGTTGGGCAGTACCTTGATTCGCAGCACCACAGTGCCTTCCCAACTGCGTCGCAAGGCCAGGGATGGGTACTCGGGCGGCGGGTTGCCAAGGCTGGCGAGCCCCGATACCGCCGCGGTTTCCTTGACCGGACCGGGTGCTGCGGCAGGCGCCGCGGGTGCTGCTGGCG